>SHYM01000004.1 GCA_009692805.1 Dehalococcoidia bacterium
TGGTGACAGCCCACCTGGGGATAGCTCAGGCGCTCCTGGGCGTGCTCATCGCCCTGCTCATCTTCGTGGGGGCGGCGCCGCGGGTGTCCGCCGACGCCAGCCGACTGGCGGGCTTCCGCGGGCTTGCCCTCGGCGCACTGGTGGCGGTCTACCTGCTGCTGCTATCGGGGGCCTACGTGAGGGGCGCGGGCGCGGCGCTGGCCTGCGGCGCGACCTGGCCCCTGTGCGGCGGAGCGCTCCTCCCCAGGGGCGAGCTACCGCTGGTCCACATGGCTCACCGCATCTTGGTGGCCGCGGTGTACCTCTACCTGCTGTTCGTGGCCTGGCGAGGCCGGGGGCTCGGCCTGCCGACCCTCGCCCGCGCCGCCTGGCTCATGGTGGCACTGTTCCTGGCTCAGGTGTTCATGGGGGCGGCCAATCCCTGGTCCCACGGCGCGCCCTGGGCCCAGGCCTCCCACCTGGCCCTGGGCACCGCCCTCTGGGGCAGCGTCGTCGCCCTCGCGGCTCTGGCTTGGAGGGCGTTCAGCACGGCGCTGGAGAGGCCCCTGGCCGGGGCGGACACCGCGGGGGCTCGGCAGCCATGAAGAGAGCGCTGCTGGACTACCTGGCCCTCACCAAGCCGCGCATCATCACGCTGCTGCTGATCACCGCCGTGGCGAGCGCATTCCTGGCTGCGCGCGGCCTGCCGTCGTGGCCCGTGCTGGCGGCCGTGCTAGGGGGAGGGACGCTGGCCGCCGGCGGCGCGGGCGCCCTTAACCATTACCTGGAGCGGGACCTCGATGGGATGATGCTGCGGACCCGTCAGCGGCCGCTCCCCGGCCAGCGCATCTCCCCCAGGAGTGCGCTCCTGTTCGGGGTGGCCCTGAACCTAGCGGCGTTCATACTGTTCGCGACCCTGGCCAACCTGCTGAGCGCCGCCCTCGCCCTGGCCGGCACGCTCTTTTATCTCTTGGTCTATACCCGCTGGCTCAAGCGGTCCACCCCCCAGAACATCGTCATCGGCGGGGCCGCCGGGGCCTTCCCGCCCCTGGTGGGCTGGGCGGCGGTGACCGGGGGGCTCTCCCTGCCCGCCCTCTACCTATTCGCCATCGTCTTCTTCTGGACACCACCCCATTTCTGGGCGCTGGCCCTGCTCCTGCGCGAGGACTACGCCCGGGCCGGCATCCCCATGCTGCCAGTGGTCCAGGGGGAGCGGGCGACGGCGTGGCAGATCCTGCTCTACACCCTCGTCCTGGTAGCCCTCAGCCTGCTCCTGTTCACCACCCGTGTGCTGGGCTGGGTGTACCTGGCCTCCGCCCTGGCGCTGGGCGCTCTGTTCGTGTTCTATGCGGTCCAACTGCTGCTCGACCTGCGCCCGGCGCGGGCCAGGCGCCTGTACATGTACTCTCTGCTTTACCTCGGGCTCCTCTTCGCCGTCGTGATGCTGGACGGCAGTCTGAACCTGTTATAACCGGGGGCAGGGAACTTTGCACAAAGATGGCATCCTGCCGGGCCGCCTGCGGCGGGAGGGCGTCAAAAAGGGGTCCTCTCGCAGCCTGCTCTGAGCCCGCCGGCGGGCTGGCCGAAGGGCCGGGGGTCGAAGGGGGTGTCCCCCTTTCTCACTGTCAAACTACCCCCTTCCTGACTAGGAAGGGGGCCAGGGGGATGGTCGAGGGCATACTCATAGAGAGAGCCTGGTCGAGAAAATGCGGCCTTTCGTGCAAAGCTGGAGCAGGGCGTGAATGAGGCGGCGGTGATAGAAGTAGAGCAACTCAGTAAACGGTTCGGCGCCACGGAGGCCGTCAGGGGGCTCAGCTTCAGCGTACCGAGGGGCGAGCTCTTCGGCTTCTTGGGGCCCAACGGGGCCGGTAAGACTACGACTATCCATATGCTCTGCACTCTGCTGGCCCCCACCTCCGGCCGCGCCCTGGTGGCCGGCTATGACACCGTCCGCCAGCCCGCCCAGGTCAGGCAGGCGATCGGGGTGGTGTTCCAGGACCCCAGCCTGGACGAATACCTCACCGCTCAGGAGAACCTGGAATTCTATGCCCTGTGCTACCACGTGCCGCGCTCCCTGGCGCGCCAGCGCATCGCCGAGCTGCTCCAGCTAGTGGAGCTCGGGGAGCGGCGGCGCAGCCTGGTCCGCACCTTCTCCGGTGGGATGAGAAGGCGCCTGGAGCTGGCCCGCGGCCTGCTGCATCGCCCCCAGGTGCTGTTCCTGGACGAGCCCACCCTGGGGCTCGACCCCCAGACGAGGGCCCGGATGTGGGAGTACATCGCCGAGCTCCAGCGCCTGGAGGGGACGACCGTCTTCGCCACCACCCACTACATGGAGGAGGCCGAGCGCTGCCAGCGCGTCGCCATCATCGACCACGGACAGCTCGTAGCCCTGGATACGCCCGCCGCCTTGAAGGCTCATGTCGGCGGGGATGTGATCTCACTCCAGGTGCGCGACCCCGCTGTGGCCTCCCAGCTATTGCGACAGGCCCATGGCCTTGAGCCCCAGACGCGGGATGGCATCCTGGATCTCCGGGTCCAGCAAGGCGACGCCCTGATACCCCAGCTCATGCGGACCCTGGGAGAGCAAACGACAGCCGTGTCGCTGCGCCGCCCTACCCTGGAAGACGCGTTTCTGGCCCTGACCGGTCGCGGGCTGCGCGACCCCGGCCCCCAGGAATCAGGGGACGCGACCCCGCAGCGGAGGCCCTGGGGAAGACGGCCCTCATAACGGAGGCGAGCTAGCCATGGCAACGGTCAGGGAGCGGGTCCAGCAACAGCCCGGTCGCCCCCTCATCATCTGCGACTTCTCGCCGCCCAGGGGGCCTGATGCCGCTGTCCTGAAGCAGGCCCGCGCCCTGGAGGCCGATTTCATCTGCGTCGCCTACAACCCAGGGAAATCGGTGCGGGCGGACTCCGCCTTCGTCGCCGCCGCCATCGCACGGGAGACGGGCCACCAGACCATCTTCAACCTGGCCCCTCGGGACATGAACAAGCTGGCCCTCCAGAGCCACCTGGAGGGCGCCGCCCTCCTCGGGCTGCAGAACGTCGTGGTGGTCAAGGGCGACCCCTTCAGCGAGAAGGAGCAGGCCTCTACCCGCCCCGTGAGCGAGCTGAGGCCCACGGAGCTGGTCCGCTCCATCGTGGCGCTGAACGCGGGGAGCGACTACAAGGGCCAGCGCCTCGCCGCTCCCACCACCTTCTGCATCGGCGCCGCCCTGGACCTGGGCAAAGGCCTGGAGCAGGAGGCCCGCCTGGCCTACAAGAAGGTGCAGGCCGGGGCCGACTTCTTCCTGGCCCAACCCATCTTTGACGTGGCGCTCGTGGCCGCCTTCCAGCGGCGGTACCGGGACGTGGCCGGGGGCGACCTCACCCCACCCGTCTTCTGGGGGCTGCAGGTGCTGGAGAAGGGGGGGCTGGCCTTTGGCCCCGTGCCCGAGGCCATGCAGCGGGAGCTGGATAGCGGGCGCCCCGGCCCCGAGCTAGCGCTGGAGATGCTGGAGCGGTTGTTGGCGGTGGGCGTCCACACCATCTACCTGGTGCCGCCCATCCTGCGAGGCGGGGCGCGCAACTACCAGGCCGCTCAGCAGTTCCTCTCCGCGGCCAAGCGACGGTCCTAGTCAGCCCCAGCAACCCACTCCTCCCGTTGACGCTAGCTGAGAACATGATTTTGAACTTTGTAGTACAATAGCTTGCAGTTGCGACCTGCATCCAGACTGGGGACCTGTCGCCCCAGGAGGGCTATGGCGCTTAACCTGGCGAGCTCCCTCACCGACCGGGTGACTGGCATCCTCATCGACGGCCAGAGGCGGGTGCTGCTGGCCCGCCGCAAGCGGGGCGAATATCCCTGGGACGCCCCGGGAGGCCGCATGGAGGGAGGCGAGAACCCGGAAACCACCCTGCGGCGCGAGCTCCTGGACGGCCTGGGCGTGGAGGCCCAGGAATACCGGCACTTCGCCACCCTGGAGACGGATGTGCTGGACGACACCCCGGCGACTCACTTCATCTTCCTGGTCACGCGCTGGGCCGGAGAGCCCCAGAACAAGCGCCCCGAGGCCTATGCCGAGCTGCGCTGGGCAGCGAGCCAGGAGCTCAACGGGCTCGCCCTGATCCCCCTGATGCGGCGAGGGCTGCAGAGAGTCCTGGAGGCCCGCGCCGGCGTGGGCGCGGAAGAGGAGCGATGAAATACCGGCACGCGGCCCTGGTCTACCTGGCGGCCAGCGCCCTGGAGGCCCTCACCACCATCCTTATCTTGCCCCGGGAGCAGCTCGGCGGCGAGGCCACCTACCTGTTCGTCAGCCTTGGCTTCGTTGTCCTCTTCGCCCTGGCCCTGTTCAACGCCGCCGACTGGACCGCGGAACGCCCCCTGGCCGAGCGCACGGTGAAGCTCCTCGTATTCGTCCTAGGCGCCAACGCCCTCGTGCGCGCCGTCCTGCTGGGCTTAAGCCTCCTCCCCCTGGATGTCTCCCTGGTTATCAGCACGGCCGAGTGGACCCGGTCGCCTGCGCTCGTCACCGGCTCGGGCGGCCCCGCCTTCGCGGTCAGGGCCGGCGCCGAGGCCTGCATCGCCTACGCCATGGGGCGGGCCCTGTGGGACTGGCCACCCGCCCCTCAGGAGTCGAAGGGCGCCACCAGGGGCAAGGCCGCCGGCCGCCGTTCCTCCAGCCACGCCTAGCCGCCCTCTGCTCATGGCCCCAGCCCACGAGCGGAAGAGTGAGTCCAGAGGGGCGCAGCCCCGAGCCTGCCCTGAGCGTTGTCGAAGGGACGGGGGGCCTGGGGGGTGTCCCCCCAGCTCCTCTTTTTATTCTCACCTACTCCTAGCGGGGTGAAGGTGAGACGCCACCCTGGCGGGGGCTGGACTCTTCGTCCCGACAAGAGGTCGTCCCGTGCAGTTGGAAGCCGCACCGTGCGACGTTTGGCAGTGGCAGGCGCGATGCCAAGACCAGGAGACCGCTCCAGAAGCGCACAAAGGTTGAGCCCAGGCCCAATCCCAGCTAGGATGGGCTCGGAGGATGAGCGACCTTGGGCGACGACCTGGAGCGTCGTATCCGCGAGCGGGCCCAGCGAGACGGTCCCCTGACCTTCGCCGCCTTCATGCGCATGGCCCTCTACGAGCCGGGCCTGGGGTACTACACCGCCGGCGCCGACCGGGTGGGGCCCGAGGGCGACTTCTACACCAGCCCCGCGGCCCATCCTGCCTTCGCCGCCCTACTGGGTCTCCAGGTGGAGCAGCTCTGGCGCCTGCTGGGATGCCCCCCCACATTCCAGGTGCTGGAGGTGGGGTCCGGCAAGGGCCTGCTGCGGGGCGATCTGCAAGACTTCCTGGCTCGCTTCGCGCCCGGCTGTGCCCAGGCCCTGCGCTACACCGCCCTGGACCTGGGGACGAGCGCCCGCCCCTGGCCCCCGGCGCCCCTCGTGGGCGCGATCATCTCCAATGAGCTGTTCGACGCTCTGCCCTTCCAGCGCCTCAGCATGAAAAACGGCCAGCTCCTGGAGCGCTACGTGGCCCTCCAGGGCGAGGAGCTAGCCGAGCACCTGGCGGCGCCCGCGGACGAGGCGCTGGCGCGCTACTTGCAGGCGGAGGGCATCGCCCTCGAGGACGAGCAAGAGACGGAGGTCTGCCTGGAGTCGGGGGCGCTCCTGGAGCGCCTGGGCCATCTGCTGGAGCGCGGGCTGCTTATCACCATCGACTACGGCGATCTGGCCCCCGAGCGCCATTCCCCTCGACGCCGCCGTGGCACCGCCTTGTGTTACTACCGCCATGGCACCAACGAAGACTTCCTGCGGCGCCTCGGCCAGCAGGACATCACCGCCCACGTGGACTTCACCGCCCTGGTCCGAGCGGGCGTGGCGGCAGGGCTTCAAACGCTGGGTCTGCTGAGCCAGGCCGAGTTCCTGCGCAACCTGGGATGGGAGGCATTCGAGGCGCAACTGCGGCGCCGGGGCCTGCCCCAGGCCCAGGAGCGGGCCAACCTCTTTGGCCTCAGGGAGCTGGTCAGACGCGAGGGCTTCGGCGGGTTCCGGGTGCTGCTCCAGGGGCGCGGCCTCCCCGACGGTGAGCCCGCCGGCCTGCGCTACGATCCCCGGCGGGTGGCGGGCCTGGCCGCGTTGGGGTCGAGCTTGCCCTTGCCTCTGCTCAACCCGGCCCATACTCCCCTGCTGGCGGGGCGCTACACTCAGGAGGAGGTGGACTGGGGCGCGCGGCTAAAGCAGTGGCTCGAGGAGGGCGGCCCTAGCGGCCCTTGAAGTCGGGCTCCCTCTTGTCCACATAAGCCCGGGGGCCCTCCTTGGCGTCTTCCGTCGCCGTGACCAGGGCAAACGCCCGCTCGTTGGCGGCCATGGCCTCCTCCAGACCCTGGTTCAGCCCCTCGTAGACCAGGCGCTTGCACCAGCGGACAGCCAAAGGCGGCGCCTTGGCCAGACGCAGGGCTAGGTCCCGCGTCGCCGGCAGCAGGTCCTCGTGGGGGACCACCTGGGCTACGAGGCCGATGCGCAGCGCCTCCTGGGCGTCTATGACCTCGCTGGTCCAGATCAGCCGGAGGGCCTGCTGGAGGCCGATGATGCGCGGCAGCAGGTAGCAGCCACCGCTGCCGGGGATCACGCCCATGCGGACGTAGCCCATGCCGAAGCGGGCGCGCTCGGAGGCGATGCGGATGTCGCAGAGGCTGGCGAAGTCGAGGCCGCCGCCCACGGCGGCCCCGTTGATGGCGCCCAGGTAGGGCTTGGGGAATTTGGCCATCCGCAGGGCCTGGTTTACGCCCCGCGGCCCGCTTTGTTCCGCGCTGGGCCCGTAGTGACGCCGGGCTAGGTCCTTGGGGTTGGCGCCGGTGTTGAAGTGGCGTCCGTTGGCGGTGACGATCAGCACTCTCACCGCTTCGTCCTGCTCGGCGTCGTCCACCGCCCGGGCCCAATCGGCCATCAGGCTGCCACCCATGTCATTGTGCTCGGGCCGGTTCAAGGTGATGGTGGCGATGCCATCGGCATCTTTGGTGTAGAGGATGTCCTGGAGGTCCATGGCGTCCTTCCCTGCCTGTCGGGGGCCTTGCCTTGCTGGGGCGATTATAGGGGCCGCTCACCTGGTCGTCCAGACTCAAAAGCCAGGCGTCGACACCTAGCTGCCGGGCGTGGCGGGTTGACGCCGGACCAAACACCCGGCCTGAGCAAGATCATCGTCCCGCTGGATGGCTCGGGTTTGGCGGAGGCGGCCCTTCAGCCAGCGGAGCGGCTTGCCAGAGGCTTGGGGCCGGGCCTATTGCTGGTGCAGATGGTGGACCCGCGCATTCTCAGCTACGTGGGGCCGGAGATGAGCGGCACCTATCAGAATCTTTACACCTCTCTGGACCGCACCGCCAAGGATTACCTGACAGCGCTGGCCGCGGGGCCAGCCAAGGCCGGGCTTGCGGTGGAGACTGCCGTCCTCCAAGGCCTACCTGGGGGCAGTATCTCCGACCTGGCCCGGAACACCCCTGGCAGCTTGGTGGTCATGTCCAGCCACGGTCGCTCCGGGTTGAGCCGCTGGGCCTTGGGCAGCGTGGCGGAGAAGGTCGCGCGCGACAGCCTGGCGCTGGTGCTCATCCTCCAGTCCCGAGTGGTCAGACAACAGGCGGGCTAGGGCGAGGGCGCCCTGGCGCCAAGCGCCCCCAGATAAAAAGAGGTCTCCTGGGAGAGGGCCCGCCAGGGCTCTACGTATACCACTGCGCCACCCCGGTCATCCCCCACCACATCGCCAGCGGCATGTACGGACTTGTCCTGGTGGAGCCCGCCGGTGGCCTGCCCCCGGTGGACAAGGAGTTCTACCTGATGCAGGGCGAGTTCTACACCCAGGGCGCCCTGAACGACAAGGGGCTCCAGCCCTTCTCCTTCGCCAAGCTGCTGGCCGAGACGCCCGAGTACGTGGTCTTCAACGGCGCCACGGACTGGCTGGTGGGCGAGCGGGCGCTGAAGGCCAAGGTGGGCGACCGGGTGCGGCTCTACTTCGGCGTGGGCGGGCCCAATAAGACCTCCAGCTTCCACCTCATCGGTGAGATCTGGGACCGGGTCTACCTGGAGGGGTCGACCCAGTGGGTGCCCAATGTCCAGACCACTATGGTGCCCGCTGGCGGCGCCACCATGGTGGAGTTCAAGCTGGACGCGCCGGGGACTTACATCCTGGTGGACCACAGCTTGAGCCGCCTCTTGCGGGGCGCCGCGGGGCTGCTCGTCGCCGAGGGGCCGGACCAGCCCGAGGTCTTCAAGACGCTACAGCCAGGGGCAGGCTCAGGAGGCCACTAGCTAGGCTGCTGAAAACCCCCTTCGACAGGCTCAGGGGGAACGGTTATTTCCGTTCGTGCTGAGCCTGTCGAAGCACGCCGGGCTAGATGAAATGCTCCGGCCCCAGCCCGGCAACCTTGGGAATGCGGAAGCCCACCTCCACGCAGCGCTTGGCGTTGGGGAAGACCTTGCCAGGGTTGAACAGCTGCTCCGCGCCGAAGGCCCGGCGGAGCTTGCCCATCGCCGCCAGGTCGGCCTCGGTGAAGAGCCAGGACATATACTCCTGCTTCTCGACCCCGATGCCGTGCTCGCCGGTGAGCGTCCCTCCCGCCTCAACGCAGAGGCGCATGATCTCCGCGCCGACTTGCAGCACCCGCTCCGTGGCGCCGGGCACCCGTTCGTCGAAGAGGACGTTGGGATGAAGGTTGCCGTCGCCGGCGTGAAAGACGTTGGCGATGGCGAAACCGTGCTTGGCCCCGATCTCCCCCACCCGGCGCAGCACCTCGGGCAGCTTCGTGCGCGGCACCACCCCATCCAGGATGTAGTAGTTGGGCGCCAGCCGCCCCAGGGCGCCGATGGCCCCCTTACGGCCCGCCCACAGCCGCTCCCGCTCGGCCTCCAGCGAGGCCACCCGCAACTCCTGGGCGCCGTGGCGCTGGCAGATCGCCTGCGCCGCCTGCGCCTGGAGCTCCTCCTCCTCCTCCGGCAGGCCCTCCACCTCAATCAGGAGCACCGCGCCCGCGTCGGGCGGATAGCCGGCATGGACCGCCGGCTCCACCGCCTGGATGGTCAGCTTGTCCAGCATCTCCAGGGCCGCGGGCACCATGCCAGCGCCGATGATGTCGGACACCGCCCGGCTCGCCTGGTCCATCTCCGGAAAGGCGGCCAGGATAGTGCGTACCGCCTGCGGGAGACGGGACAGGCGCAGGACAACCTTGGTCGCAATGCCAAAGGTCCCCTCCGAGCCCACGAAAGCCCCCGTCAGGTCGTACCCAGGCAGCCCCGCGGTCTTGCCCCCCAGCCACACCAGCTCCCCGCTCGCCAGGCAGACCTCCAGGCCCAGCACGTAGTTGGTCGTGACCCCGTAGGCCAGGCAGTGAGGGCCGCCGGAATTCTCCGCCACGTTGCCGCCGATGGTGCATGCCTTCTGGCTGGAAGGATCGGGCACGTAGTGCAGGCCGTAGGGGGCCGCCGCCTGGGAGAGGTCTGCGTTCACCAGCCCGGGTTCCGCCACCCCCACCAGGTTGGCCGGGTCCAGCTCCAGGAGGCGCCGCATGCTGCTGGTGCCGATTACCAGTCCCCCGGCGACGGCCAAGGCCCCGCCGCTGAGCCCCGTCCCCGCGCCCCTGGGGACGACCGGTATGCCCGCCGCCGCCGCCAGCCTCACCACCGCGGCCACCTCCTCCGCGGAGCCAGGCAGGACCACCGCCTCGGGAGCCCCCTTATCGATGGTAGCGTCGTACTCGTAGACCAGGAGGTCTTCGGGGCGCCAGAGCACGTTGGCGGCGCCGACGATCTGCCCCAGCTCGCGCAGGAGCCATCGCTCCGGCAGGGACTTGGGTAAGGGCCGCGCCGCGCTCATGCCCCTATGATACGGCACCGCCAGGGGCGGCACCGCTAGAGGCCTCGCCCACTGCCCTCAGCGATACTAGGGAGATATACTTGAGCCCGTCCCAGTGATGGCTGAGAAGGGGGCTCGTATTTGGATGAAGTTTCGGGGGAGAGGACTCAGCAAGCTCGCGCCCTAGCTGTCCAGCTGCTGCGCCCTGCCCTGGCCGCCGTCTCGCCTGGAGCCTTCCTCCGGACCGCCCTGCGCTGGGACGGCCACCTGCTGACCGCTGGACCGCGATCCTACGACCTGGACCGCAAGCGGCGCGTCACCGTGGTAGGCGCCGGCAAGGCGAGCGCGGGGCTGGCCGAGGCCCTACAAAGCCTGCTGGGGGAACGCATCACCACCGGAGTCGTGGTGGTGCCGCAGGGCATCCAGGCATCCACCGGCCGGGTCCGCCTACAGACCGGCGGGCACCCTCTGCCCGACGCGGGCGGGGTCGCGGGGGCGCGGGCGGCTTTGGAGCTGGCGGCCAGCGCTGGCCCTGAAGACCTACTGGTATGCCTGTTGACGGGAGGCGCCTCCGCCCTCTGGCCCACCCCGACGGCGGGCTTATCCTTGGAGGACAAGCAACTGACCACGGCGCTGCTGGTGCGCAGCGGCGCGGCCATCGGGGAGATCAACACGGTGCGCAAGCACCTCTCGCGGATCAAGGGGGGAGGGCTGGCCCGGGCGACGGGTGGGGCCGCCCTGCTGAGCCTGATAATATCCGATGTAGTGGGCGACGACCTGGCCACCATCGGCAGCGGGCCCACCGCCCCCGACGCCACCACCTACGCCGACGCCATTGCAGTGCTCGAACGCCACGGCCTGTGGGAGAGGCTACCAGGCGCTGTCCGGCAGCACCTTCAGGCGGGCCAGGCGGGGCTGGCGCCGGAGACGCCCAAGCCGGGCGACCCCTGCTTCCAGCCGGTGCAGAACCTGCTGCTGGGCAACGGCTCCACGGCCCTAGCCGCCGCCGCCGCGACCGCCCGGGCCCAGGGCCTGCGCCCTATCACCAGCGCCGAACCCGTGCTGGGCGAAGCGCGGCAAGCCGGACGCCGCCTGGGCCGCACCCTGCGGGAGCTAGCGCATACGCAGCGCGGGGCCTGTTTCCTGGCCGCGGGGGAGCCGACGGTCACCGTCCGAGGGACGGGCATAGGTGGACGCACCCTGGAGCTGGCCCTGGGCGCGGCCCAGGAGCTCAGCGGCACCGCCGGGGTCGCCTTGCTGGCCTGCGCCACCGACGGGCAGGATGGCCCCTCGGGGGCTGCCGGGGCCATCGTCGACGGCGTCACCATCCAGCGCGCCGCGGGGCTGGGGCTCGATGTGGAGCGCAGCCTGATGAACAACGATACCCTGCCCCTCTTCCACGCCCTGGGCGACCTGATAGTTACGGGGCCCACGGGCACCAACGTGGCCGACATCTACCTGGGAGTGATCCTGTAGTGGGGACAGCTTGCAACGCCACGCCCTAGTCCTGCTAGCGGTAGCGGCCAGCTTGCTCCTCGGCTGCGATGGCGGCGCGTTGTCCCAGGACGAGGATGCTCCACCCGCCACGGCGACCGCCCTCGTGGCCCCAGCGACTGCGCCGCGCTCTTCTACGCCCACGCTGTTACCCCCAGCGGTGCCGGCGACCGCCACCGCCACGCCCACGGCAACCCCGGCGCTGGCACCGCCGCCGACGCTCTCGCCGGCGACGGGCCAACCTGCCGCCGCACGGTTGGGGCTTCGGTACGGGGAATCTCGGCGCGGGGTACAACGACGGTCTTGATACGGTTGGCCCTGCCGGGTTGGGCCGGCGACGGGGTGGCTTCGACACTGACGCCGTGTCCGGTGGCGAACTCGATGGAATCCCGGTAGAGGAGTTCCAGGGTGCCCTCTTCCTCTTCCTTTGTGGTGCCGGCTCCGGGGAGGGCCTCCTTGCGGCCGATGAAAGGCGCCTGGCCGTCCACCCCATCGACTACCAGCTCAGCTTGGAAGAGCCATGCCGAGTCTCCATTGACTGATGGCTTCTCCTGCTCGTTGACGAGGAAGAGGCTGACGTAGCGGGCGTATTTGCGCTTGACGCAGACGCCGCGGACGACGACGTCCGGGTAGTCGGTTGTGGGAACGAAGGGGCCGATGGGGCCCTCGGTCAGAGTAAGCAGGAAGCTGCCAGAGATGGGCTCCCTCTGCCACCAGCGGGAGGGTTTGCCGTCTTTGTCAAGCTTCTCCTCATCTTCGACCTTGGCGTAGCGACCCCAGGAAGCCGTGACGTGGACGTGTTCAGTGCCGGGGGCGGCGGCGAAAGAGAGGCCGGAGGCGGACGGGAGGAGCATCTTGGCCGCCGTGCGTTCTTCCGGTTCATCGTCGCCAGACTCTTCCTCACCACCTGTGCCCTCGGCGCTGTTGTCGCGCTCCGGGCCGGCGCCGACGGTGTCGCGCGAGGCAAGCATGCCGAGGGCATACCACTCGCTGATGCGCTCCTCGCCTGGGATTCGTTCCTCTTCGCCGTTGATGGGACCCAACAGGTCGCGGACAATGAGGTCTTCAAGCTCGGCGCGGAGGGTGGTTGGCGTGGGCTGTACCTGCAGGTTAGTCGTCGTCATCTTCAGCCTTGTCGTCAGTCGCCGTTGGAGGCGTTTCAGCGCTGGAAACGGCACTGGGCTTGCCCATAGCGGCTTCCACCTTCTGAAGTAACGCGCGCTCCCGAGCGGCCATGAACGCTCGGAAGTCATCGGAGCGAAGCAGCGCTGGCTCCACGAGATGGGTAGTGACGTTCTGATCGAGCGTCGTTGCGTCAATGTCAGCGCCTTTGGCCACCCGCACTACGTAGTCACTAGGGGCACGGCCGCCAATGACGCGGTTCGTACGCGCGGACAGGGGAGTCTTGTTGATGACCGCATCATATGCGTTTCGCGGGATCCCCTGACTCTCGCACCAGGCTTGAGGGAAAATGTGATGGATATCGATTGCATTGTCGAAGTACGCCTGAACGCTCGCCGGCTCTCCGGTCCGCCAGTCTGCCGCACCGGCCTTCAATAGCAAGGCGTATATCCCCTTGTAGGCAGCGCTACCTCGGGTGCGCAGTGTGGAGAGGCGTGATGGCTGGAATAGGGCGTCGGCAATGGTCCGCGGTTCTCCGTCGGTGCCGCGCACCCAACCCACGACATCCGGCAGGTCGCGGCTGAACCGTGTCTCGGTGGTCCCGCCGTAGAGCTCACCGAGCACTCCACACCAGAACCACTTGGCGATCTTCTCTTGAGTGCCCTGGTTCTCGCCCAATGGCCCGAGGACTGTGAAAATGGCGGACAAAGGCACGAGTTGGGTGCCATATGGGAGGAAGCGTGGGTCGTAAAAATGTTGGGTGTGCAAGAACTTGGCTGCGCTGCGCAGCCCCTTCATGACCTGAGGAGCCCACCGGTCGTACTGTTCCAACTCCAAGTCGAGCATGTCTTCACGGCGGCAGCCGATACGCAGGGCGCGTTCCGTAGGAGCCGCTGCTTTGAGCGCCGCCTCGCGCTTCTCCTAGGTGGAGACGAGCGTAACTGTCTGGAGAAAGTCTGTGTTGGAGAAGTTGTTGACGATCTTGGTGTCCCACCGGCGTAACTCCGCCCGTCGGTCGTCCCAGTCCTTGCGCAGGTCGAATTCGTCCGCAGCAAAGGTCGCTGTAAGCAACTCGAACACGTTCAGCGTCACGCCGCCGGTGTTTACCTTCTCGAACACCTGGCAGACTGCCCGGCGCTCGGTGTCTTTGCCGAGCTCAATGACCGGAAGCTAGTATTTCTCGAAGCGGTCGAGAACCTCCCGGTTGAAACGGTTCCAGAGCTGCATCTTGTCCTTGGCGTAGTCCCAGTGCTCCTGGAACCCCATGTACCAGTCGTCGTGATCGAACAGTTGGTTCAGTGGGAATAGGCGTGCGGCATACTCCCTGTCCCGATCGGAGTAGTCTTCGATAACTTCGCCCCGGAAGTTGCGGAGCTTGCGGTCCGGTGGGAGCCAGCGGATGGCTTCCTCGCGGTCGGTCTCCCCATCGAGGGCCATTTGCATGTCCATGTACAGCCACCCTTGGATAGGGTGGTTGCGAACGTCGCGCGCCTTCACTGGGGTCTGCAGCATAAGCGCCTGGAACAACGATGTGAGGCGTTGCTGGCCGTCGAGAATCAGCCGTTCCGCCTTGGCGCCCGCCGGCGGCGTAGCACCCTCAATGGCCCGCTGCTTGAAGCGAACGCTATCGCCGCCGGTGCGCAGCATCATGATGGTGCCGACGGGGTAGGCAAGTGAGACGCTGGCCAACAGGCTGATAATGTTGGCGTCAGGCCACCGCCAATCGCGCTGGAACTCCGGGAGTTGGGTTTTCCCAGCTTCCACCTCAGCTAGAATCGCCTGCATGAACTCCTTTTCGATCCCGAAGGCCTCGACTGCCATTAGTCCTCCCTGTCGGTGAGTAGGTCGTGTTGTCCGGTGAGCGTGGTCTGTCGCTTGCCCCTGCTAGCTGACTTCTTCTTGTCATGGAGGCCAGCAGCGACCTCGTCGGCGTAGCGTCTGTGATTCAGTTCGAGCAGCCGATCGAGGATTTCGGGACGAGCATCTGGACTGATGGTGAACCTGAGACCTTGGGACGTTGGATGGAAGCCATGATCCAGCGGTAGATCGTTCCAACCGTAGGCGTCGCGGACCGCGTTGTCGAGCGTTGCGTGTAAGTCACGCAGCGAGGGAATCCATCATCTTCCAGACCCTTTCGGCCGTCTCCACGCCTATACCCGGCGAGAGCTCGAATCCCTGCCGTGCCAGGGCCCGTTCCAGGGCCGAGAGCACCATGAGCGCGTTCTGCTTGCTAGAGGAGTACCCCATGAGCCCGATGCGCCAGATCTTGCCCCGCAGCTCGCCCAGGCCGCCGCCAATCTCGATGCCTTCTTCATTGAGCAGGGCCTGTCGGACCCGCAGCTCATCGATGCCATCCGGCACCCGTACCGCCGTCAGGACGCTCAACCTGCGGCCCTCTTGCGCGAAGAGCTTCAGCCCCATCGCCTCCAAGCCGCCCTGGAGCGCCGCCCCATTGGTCAGGTGGCGTTTGAACTGCGCCGCCAGCCCCTCCGCCAGCACCATACGCAGGGCTTCCCGCAGGGCGAGCACGAGAGGGCTGGAGGCGGTGTGGTGGTACGTCCGGGGCGATCCCATCCAGTAATCCCGCAGCAGGGAGATATCCAAGTACCAGCTCTGGACCTTGGACTGCCGCTTGGCCAAAGCCTCCAGGGCCCTGTCGCCGAAGGTGATGGGGGCGAGGCCGGGCGGTGCGCCGAGGCATTTCTGGGTGCCGCTATAGCAGATATCTATGCCCCAGTCGTCGACGGCCACCGCGTGGCCGCCCAGAGAGGTTACCGCATCGACGATGAGGAGCGCCCCGTGCTCCTGGGCCAGCCGCCCGATGTCTTCCAGGGGCTGCAAGACACCGGTGGAGGTCTCCGCGTGGACCACGGCGATGGCCTTGACCCGGGCCTGGCGCCGCAGGGCTGACTCAATGGCCTCGGGGGCGATAACGCGCCCCCAATCCGCCTCCACCGGCACCGGCCGCGCGCCGCAGCGGGCCGCCATCTCCATCATCCGGGTGCCGAAGTAGCCGTTCACCCCCACCACTATGGTGTCGCCGGGCTCCAGGGCGTTGCAAAGGGCCGCCTCCATCCCCGAGGAGCCGGTGCCAGAAAGGGGGAGGGTCAGTGCGTTGTGGGTCTGGAATACCTGGCGCAGGAGGGCCATGGTATCGTCCATAACCTTGATAAAGGCAGGGTCCATATGCCCCAGCACCGGCGCCGCGAGGGCGGCTGTCACCTGGGGGTGGACGCTGCTGGGCCCCGGCCCCAACAGGACCCTCACGGGCGTCGCGGTCTCACCTGATGGTCCAGCCATAGGCCTCCTTTCCTCAGCGCCGCCCATGGTAGCATGTCCGGCGGCTGGCGCACGCGGGGCCGCCTAACTCTTGGCAGGCCGCCGCCGCCTTGGTACAATGAGGCGCCGTGATGAAATTCACCATGGGAGGTGGGACATGACCACGATGAAATCCATCGCAGAGATGACCAAGGTCGCCCTACGCAAGGACCTAACGCCTGGCACGTCCAAGGCTGTGGAGGCAGGCGGGCAGAAAATACTCCTTGTGTACGCGGGAGGCGACTACTTCGCCCTGGACAACCGCTGCTCGGGCTGCGGGGGCGAGCTCCAGGACGCCAGGGTATCCGTTGGCATGCTATCCTGCGCTCGGTGCCCCTCCATGTACTATTACCGCCACGGCGGCGTGAAGAGGGCCCCGGCGGCGGAGCCGCTGAAGGCGTATCAGCTCCGCTACGACTCCGAAGCTATCTACGTGGGGCCGGAGAAGGGGATCAAGATCAAAGAGCACAAGGTGGTTACCAAGGAGACTCCCATCAAGTGGTAGCAGCCTCGCTGCCAAGGCAGGGGCGGTGGCTGCGGCCACCGCCCCTGCCTTTTGGCCCTTGGACCTGGTCTGCGAGATGAGTGCCGCGAGCGGGGCGGTAGCCTTTGTCGATTTCGACCGCACCCTAAGCGACGCTGATAGCGTCATGTCTGAGATCCTTGACGGCGTGCTGGGGCTCACGGGGCTGCAAGCAGTGCAAGCCTTCGCCCAGGCCCACGAGGTGGTCCACGAACGCTACCCCGAACGTCACGACGACCGCCGTCTCACCTTCCAGCTACTCTTGGAGCAACACCAGCCCCCAAGCAGCGCTGCCGCCGTCGACAAGGTGCAAGAGCGCTACGACGAGGCGTGGAGCAGCTCTTGGCGCTCGCCCCGTCTCTTCCCCGACGCCCTGCCCTTTCTCCGGGGACTGAGGGCGCAGGGCCTGCGCCTCTACCTGGCCACGGGCGACCACGCGCCACAGAAGGCCGCGCACCTGCTCCGCCTCGCGGGCGAGCCCCTCCTGCTGGGAGCCTTCGACCCCGAGGCGCTGGGCCACGAGAAAGGCTCCCGCGGCTACGTGCTGCGCGCCCTGGAGCTGGCGGGCTCCCCCGCGCCCCAGGCCGTGTGGGTCGTGGGCGATAGCCTGCGCAACGATATCGAACCAGCCCGGCAGGCGGGGCTGCGGGCGCTGTGGGTGAACCGCAACGGTGCGCCGCTGCGGCCCCAAGACCCGGCGCCCACTTACGCGGTGCGCGACCTCCAGGAAGCCCTGGCCCTCATCTGTCGAGCGCCAGCACAACGGGGGCCGGAGCGTCAAGACTGGGGGTAGCCTCATGGCAGCCAGGGCAGACGAAGCTAAAAGAAGAGGGGGCCTGCCGCAGGCCCCCTCTTCTACCACACCCCTGTCACCCGAGCCCGCCGGAGGCGGGCGAAGTAGAGCTTCGCACTAAAAGGGCATCCTGCCAGCCCGCCTACGGCGGGAGGGAGTGCAGAATCCCGATGCTCGGGATCTGCCGGGGATCGAAGTCCCGACCCTCGGGATTCTGACCCTTTTATACTACCCCCTTCCTGGCCAGGAAGGGGGCCGGGGGGATGGTCAGCTACTTCTCTACGGGGTAACCTTTTTTGACCCACGCCTCCGTGCCGCCCTCGATGTTGAAGATAGTGGTGAAGCCCAGGGCGGCGGCGTACTCGCAGGCCAGGGCGCTGCGCTGGCCGACGCCGCAGACGAAGAGGACGTCCCGGTCGCGCGGTATCTCCTGCTGCCGCTTCACCACGTCGTCCACCGGCACCAGCTTGGCCCCCGGCAAGTGGCCAGCCTGGAACTCGTTGGGCTTGCGCACATCTATCACCACGCAGCCGTCGCGGCGGTCCAGGCGGGCCTTGGCCTCGTCCACGGTGATACGCTTGAAGGGCTCTACGATGTTCTGTCGCGGCAGCATGTCCACCCCCCCCCATCCCCTATCTGTAGGTAACCACCAGTCTAGCGGAGCGGCAGCCCTCGGCGCAAGCGGGTTCGCTCGTGCTGAGCCTGTCGAACCACAGAGCCGCCATTCGCCGGCCCCCTCGCCTACCTTTACAGCGTCAGCTACACTATCGGTGTCGACGCCAGCGAGGCCTAGCGCAACATCGTCGCCTAGCGGGGGTCGAGGTTGCGGAGAGGGTCATACAGCGTTGTGGCGTGCAACTTGGGATAGCATGAGAGCGAAATCCGTTTTTGTTCGTCTATCCGATGCGATCTTGTTGTGTGCCTTTGCAGCATCAGCTTGCGGCAAAGTGCCCACCCCCGCAGCTATTGGGACTCCGATGCCAGGCCCCCACGTTGAGGGCTGGAAGGATGTCGCCGACATCGCCCAGAGCGTTGCTACTGTACTGGCTATTCTTGTGGGTGGATACTGGACTTGGATGTTTTTTGTCAGCAAACGGGGAAGGTTTCCTCGTGCAGACATAAAGCACAACATTTCCCACAGACCTTTTGCAAATGGCAAAGTTGTTCTAAGCGTAAGCGTCATCATCTCTAACAACGGAGATGTCCTTCTTAGTTTGGTAAGCTTAGAAACTAGAGTTCAACAGGTGCTTCCGCCACCGCCTAACGTTCTTGACGTTATTGAGACAGGCGGTGATCCTGTCAAGGCCGGAGAAGGAGAGGTCCAGTGGCCCGAGCTATCTTCCCGAGCCCTGAGCTTGAAAAAGGGGGAGTTTGAAATCGAGCCAGGGGAAAGCGACCATAGGATGTTCGACTTTTTCATAGATGAGGAGGTGCAAACGGTTGAAGTATACAGCTACTTCAAGAACGTGAAGAAAGACGGGCCGATAGGCTGGGGCCGCACTACTGTCTATGATATATACCAGACCCCAGATAGAACAACGAAGTAGCGGTTAAAAGGAGCACACGGTGAGCAGAGTAGCGAGAATGAAGCAGCAATCTCCCAAGCCGCAACAACCTCCCAAGCCTCCACAGCAACAACCTCCCGGGCCTCAACCCAAGCGTAGAGTAGACGCGCACCAACAAGTGCCGAAACCCAAAGTCGGCCCCAAGGAAAGGTAATCTGAAGCGCCCCCCATGCCCTTCGCACCTGTAAACGGGACGTCCGCTCGTGGTGAGCCTGTCGAACCACGTAGCCCGCTATCCTTCGACATGCTCAGGATGAGCGGGCAACTCGACCCGGAGGTTGGGTCTTGCCCTACGCTGCGGTAAACGGCATCGAACTGTATTACGAGACGCACGGGAGCGGGCCGCCCCTGGTCTTCGCCCACGGCTCCGGCGGCAACCACCTCTCCTGGTGGCAGCAGGTGCCCTTTTTCTCCCGCCATTACACCTGCATCACCTTCGACCACCGCTCCTTCGGGTTCTCTCGCGACGGCGCCCAACCCCTGGGACGCGCCGCCTTCGCCGACGATCTCAAGGGCCTGCTGGACCACCTGGGCCTCGACCAGATGGCCATCGTCGCCCACTCCATGGGCGGCCGCACCGGCGTCGGCTTCGCCCTGCGCAACCCCGGCCGCGTGCGGGCGCTGGTGTTGTCAGGCTCCAACGGCGGCTCTACCAGCGACGAGTCGCGCCGAGTCTGGGACGAGCAGCAGGAGCGCAACCGCGCCCTGCCCAAGGGCACCATCCGGGGCCTGGCGCCCCGCTTTGTAGCCGACCATCCCGAACGGGCCTTCCTCTACCGCCAGATAATGCGCCTGAACCCCAAGCACCCCACCGAGTTCCTGCGCGTCCCCTCCGGCTACCGCGGCTCCACCCACGAGCGGCTGGCCGAGCAGGGCTTCCCCATCCTCTACCTGGTGGGCGAGGAGGACATCGTGGCGCCGCCCCGCACCATCGAGATCGCCGCCTCCCAGATACCAGGGGCACGGCTAATAGTGGTGCCCAGCGCCGGTCACTCCACCTACTACGAGCAGCCGGAGCGTTTCAACGACATCGTCCTGGGCTTCCTGCGCGGGGTGTATGACCCCACCTTGCTGGCGCGGCCGAGGCAGGGCTAAGCAGTGGCGCCAACTCCCCGGACCGCCTCCGTGGTCATCGTGGGCGGCGGCTGCATCGGCGCGTCGGTGGCCTTCCACCTGGCGCGGGCCGGCTTGAAAGACATAGTGCTCCTGGAGGCCGGGCGACTCGGCTCCGGGAGCACCGGGCGCTCGGCGGGCGGAGTCCGCCACCAGTTCGCCACCGAGCTGAACGTCCACCTCTCCCTGGAGAGCATCGCCTTCCTGGAGCGCTTCGAGCAGGAGACGGGGGCCGCGGCCGACCTGCGCCTGACGGGCTATCTGATGCTCGCCCACAGCCCGGCAGCGTGGCGCGCCTTGCAGGAGAGCGTCGCCCTCCAGAAGTCGCTGGGGGTGCCGGCGCACCTGCTGACGCCGCAGGAATGCCTGGAGTTCGTGCCCCAGCTCCGCACCGACGGTCTGCTAGGCGCCAGCTTGGGCGAACGCGACGGCCACGCCGTGCCGGAGAACGTGGTCCAGGGCCTCGCCGGAGCGACGCGTCGCCTGGGCGCCACTATCCTGGAGGGCACCCCGGTGACGGCCATGACACGCCGGGGCGACGCGGTCACGGGGGTGCAGACGCCCGCGGGACCCATCGCGGCGCCCATAGTAGTGCTGGCCACCGGCGCCTTCACGCGGCCCCTGGCGCAGGCGGCGGGCCTCGCTATACCCATAGACCCGGTGCGCCGCTGCGTCTATGTCACCCAGCCCTTCGCCGGCGTCCCGGAGCGCATCCCCATGGTCGTAGACTTCGACACCGGCTTCTACTTCCGCCGCGAGGGCGCGGGGATTATCATGGGCATGCGCAACCCGGAGGAGCCCCCAGGGATCGGCACCGCCGTGGACTGGGCCTTCTTCGAGCAGGTGTCGCGCCGCGCCGCCTGGGTCTGCCCCGCCCTGGCCGAGGCGGCTATCCTGCGCGGCTGGGCGGGCCTCCACGAAGATACGCCCGACCACAACGGGATACTGTCGTGGGTGGCGGGCTGGGAAGGGCTCCTGGTGGCCGCGGGATTCAGCGGACACGGCTTCATGCACTCGCCCGCCATCGGCCGCGTCGCCGCCGACCTGGTCCTGGGCCGCGACTGCGGGCTGGACCTGGCGCCCCTGAGCCTGGACCGCTTCGCGAGCCTACGGGCGACGGCAGGCGAGGCGGCATTTATCTGAGATCATAGGGTTTCACATTAGTGGGGACCCCAAAGTCCCAGACCATGTCATTGCGAGGCGCGACGAAGGAGGGCCGCGGCAATCTGGCGACGGGGCTCACCCCACCTCCAGATTGCTTCGTCGGCTACCGCCTCCTCGCAATAACAATTCGTAAGCGTATTTCGGAGACCGGACGCTAGAAAGCAGAGGCGAGTGTTACCCCTCTCCGACCCCGAGCTCCGCCGCCGCTCCTTCCCCGTCGTCAACGTCTGCCTGATCGCCCTCAGCGCCACCGTTTTCACCTACGAGCTGCTGCTGTCGGACCGCGACCTGGAGCTGTTCCTGTTACGTTTCGCCGTTATCCCTGACGAGCTGGCCCACGGCGCCTCCTATCACGCCATCCAGATCGGCCGCCAGAGCTTCGATATCACCACCCCCTATTCGGAGTGGCTGACCCCCTTCACGGCGCTGTTACTGCACGGGGGATGGCTCCACTTCTTGGGCAACATGCTTTTCCTGTGGGTCTTCGGCGACAACGTGGAGGACCGTATTGGGAAGCTGCCCTATCTGCTGTTCTACCTGGGGACGGGCCTCGCCGCGGCCTGGCTCCAGATCGCAACTGACAGCCGCTCCGCGCTGCCCAACATCGGGGCCAGCGGGGCCATCGCGGGGGTCTTGGGCGCGTACCTGGTGCTCTTCCCCCTCTCTCGCGTTCGGACCATGGTGATCTTCGGCTTCTTTGTCACCACGGCCATGCTGCCCGCGGCGCTGCTCATCGGCATCTGGATCGCGCTGCAGTTTTTCAGCGGCGTCGCCAGCCTGGGCGCCCAGGCCGGAGGCGGAGTAGCCCACTGGGCGCACATCGGGGGATTTGGGACGGGGCTGGCTCTCATGGCCCTGTACAAATTGGTCGTCTTGCGCCAGCCCCTCTGGCCGCGCCGCCCGCCCGCGCACTAGCAGTAGCAGCGCCGGCGCCCCGCACCCTTGGGCACACCGCCACCGGGTGTGCTAGACTGCCTAGCCGTAAGGACTAGCTGACAGAAGGAGACCTCATGCCCAAGGCCATCGGTTGGAAGCGCCTGGACCACGTCAGCATCGCCGTCGACGACGCCAAAAAGTGGGTGGCCTTTTACCGCAAGCTGTTCGGCCTCGACGGCAAGGAGCACCCGTGGTTCGACGACAAGAAGGAAGGCTTCAAGGGCACCGTGCTGGACCTGCCCAATACCGACGCCCAGCTGGAGGTGATGCAGCCCAACCGCGACGACTCTTTCCTGAAGAAGTTCCTGGAGACCAAGGGCAAAGGCGTGCACCATATCACCATCGAGGTGGAGGACATCGAGGCGGCGGCGGCCTACCTGCGCGAGGAGATGGGGATCGAGCCCTTCCGCGGCGTCTGGTCCGACGGCTCCTGGAAGCAGACCTTCGTCCACCCTCGCGACTCCGGCGGCGTCCTTATCCAGCTTTACGAGCGGGAGCGTAAGGGCACGCCTCCACCGCCCTAGGGGCAACAGCGGGTGCTACAATTGGGCCCACTGCGTGGCCCCCCGCGAGGGTCCTTGGCGCCCCCCGGCCCGGCGGCTGCGCTCAGGGTAAATTACGGTCAAGAGGGCGGCGTGTTCCTGACTCCACTGAATCCCCTCCATCGGGCTGCCGGCGCCAGGATGGTGCGGTTCGCCGGCTGGGAGATGCCCCTGCAATATACCGGCATCCTGGACGAGCACCGGTCGGTGCGGCGCGGGGCAGGCATCTTCGATGTATCTCATATGGGGCGTCTGGAGATCACGGGCCCTCAGGCGCTCGACCTCTTGCAGTCGCTGTGCCCCACCGACGTCGCCGCGCTAGAGGACGGGCAGGGGCAGTACACCGTGCTCTGCCATCTGACGGGCGGCATCCTGGACGACTGCGTTGTGTACCGCCAGGGGGAGGGGCGCTTTCTGCTGGTCTGCAACGCCTCTAACCGGCCCAAGCTTATAAGCTGGATCGCGGGCTGGCAGCGGCGCTTCCCTGGAGCTTGTCTTATCGACCGGACCGAAGCCCTAGGCATGCTGGCGGTCCAGGGCCCGGCAGCGCCCGGCCTGGTGGCGGAGGCGTTGGGCACAGGACTGCTGGCGCTGCCCCGCTTTCACCTGGGCCAGGGCCTGTTCCAGGGAGACCCAGTGCTGGCGGCGCGCACCGGCTACACCGGCGAGGACGGCTTCGAGGTGATGCCCGCGGCGGCGCAGGCGCCAGCCCTCTGGCGCGCCCTCACGGAGCGGGGCGCCGCACCTTGCGGGCTGGGAGCGCGCGATACCCTGCGGCTAGAGGCCGCGCTGCTCCTTTACGGCAACGATATCGACGAGTCCCGCGACCCCTTTTCCGCGGGCCTGGGGCGGCTGGTGAACCTGGATAAAGGGGCTTTCTTGGGCCGCGAGCCCCTGGCCCGGACCAAGGCGCGGGGGCCCGCCGAGCGCCTTGTCGGGTTGCGGATGGTGGGCCGGGAGGTAGCCCGCCACGCCTATCCGATTCTTGAGTCAGGCCATCGCGTCGGGGCCGTGACCAGCGGCAGCTATGCTCCCTGGCTGGAATGCAACATCGCCCTGGGCTACGTGGAGGCCCGGCTGGCGGAAGCAGGCACCGTGCTTCAGGTGGACGTCCGCGGCAGGCTGGCCGAGGCGGTGGTGGTGCCCAGGCCGTTCTATCGCAGGAGCGCCGCCAGCGGCGAGGCGGCCCCCCGCGAGCCGAGGGCAGCATCAGCCGGAGCCTAGCGCTCATTTCAAAACCCTCTCCCTTGAAGGGCGACGGTGACGATGAAGGAGGAGTGTCTTGGCGAAGGTCCCGTCGGAGCTCCGCTACAGCAAGGAACACGAGTGGGTGAAGCTGGAGGGCGCCACCGCGGTGATGGGCATCACAGACTACGCCCAGGCGGAGCTGGGCGACGTGGTCTATTTGAACCTGCCGCCCAAGGGGACCGCGCTGGTGCAGTCCCATAAGATGGGGGAGATCGAGTCCGTCAAGGCCGTCTCGGACCTTTTCGCGCCGGTCTCCGGGGTGGTGGCGGAGGTGAACCAGGCCGCCATAGACAGCCCAGAGCTGGTGAATAAGGATCCCTTCGGGGGGGGCTGGCTGGTAAAGGCTACAGGTATTGAGCCCGGGGAGCTGGCCAATTTGCTGACCGCCGCGGCCTACGAGAGCTTCCTGGAAGGGCTGGCCACCAGTGGACACTAGCCCCTCTCCCTACATACCCAACACCGAGAGCGACCAGCAAGCCATGCTACAAGCCATCGGCATCGCCTCGGTAGACCAGCTCTTCGCCGACATTCCAGCGGGCGCCCGCAATCCTGCCCTGCGGCTGCCGGTCCCCCAGTCCGAGCTGGAGCTGCGCCGGGAGCTGGAGGAGCTGGCGGAGGACGACCTGACGAGCCTGCCCTCTTTCCTGGGCGGAGGGGCCTACCGCCACTTCGTGCCGGCGGTGGTGCGCTACCTGGTCGGTCGCGGCGAGTTCGCCACCGCCTACACGCCTTATCAGCCCGAGATCAGCCAGGGCACCCTGCAGGGCATCTTTGAGTTCCAGGGCCTGGTCTGCCAGCTCCTGGCCATGGACGTGGCCAACGCCGGCCTCTACGACGGTGCCTCCGCCCTGGCCGAGGCCTGCCTCATGGCCTGCCGCCTCACTGGCCGGCGCCGCATCGTGGCCCTGGACAGCGTGTCGCCGCGGCTGTTGGAGGTGTTGCGGACCTATACTCAAGCCCTGGATATCGAGGTCGCTACGCTGCGCGCCCTGCCCCCATCTCTAAAGAACGATGTCGCCTGCGTGGTGCTCCAGCATCCCAACTTCTACGGCTACCTCGAAGATGCAGAGGGAGCGGCCCGCACCGCCCAGGCCGCCGGCGCCCTGCTGGTGATGAGCGTGGACCCGATCTCCCTGGGCCTGCTGCGGCCGCCGGGAGAGCTGGGCGCCGACATCGCCGTGGCCGATGGGTCTGGCCTGGGCGCGGCGGTGAGCTTCGGCGGCCCCTCAGTGGGGCTGCTGGCCTGCCGGCAGCAGTACCTCAGGCAGCTCCCCGGACGCCTGGTAGGACAGACTCGGGACCTGGATGGCCGCCTGGGCTACGTCTTGACCCTCCAGACCCGCGAGCAGCATATCCGCCGGGAGCACGCCACCTCCAACATCTGCACCAACGACTCGCTGGTGGCTCTGGCGTCCACAATCTATCTGGCTGCGGTGGGGAAGTCCGGGCTGCGCCAGATCGCGGAGCTGTGTTACCACAAGGCCCACTACGCGGCCCAACGGATCGCCGCGCTGCCGGGGTACAAGCTGCCCCTGGCGGGGACGTTCTTCAAGGAGTTCCCGATCACCTGCCCCCGCCCTCCCGGCGAGGTGAACGCCGCGCTCCGCGAGCGCGGGATCGTGGGCGGACTCGACATCAGCGACCTGGTGCCCAACGGGATGCTGCTCTGCGTGACAGAGCTGCACCGGCGGGCGGAGATCGATGCCCTAATCGCCGCGCTCAAGGCCGCCGCCTAGCACAGCCGCAATGGGAGAACGAAGCATGGCCCTGATTCCAGACTCGGTGGAGGCGACCCGCCTGCTGCTCATGGAGCGCAGCCGGCCGGGGCGGCGCGGCAGCACACTGCCCGCCCTGGACGTGCCAGCGGCTCCCCTACCCGAGAAGCGCTTCCTGCGGCGGGAGCTGCCGCTGCCCGAGGTGAGCGAGGGCGAGCTAGTCCGCTACTTCACCCACCTGAGCCACCTGAACTACGCCGTCGACACCGGCTTCTACCCCCTGGGCTCCTGCACCATGAAGTACAACCCCAAGTGGCACGACGAGGCGGCCTCTCTCCCCGGCTTCTCCCAGCTCCACCCCAGGCAGGACGCGCTCCAGGCCCAAGGGGCCCTGAGGCTCATCTGGGAGCTGCAGCAGATGCTGGGGGAAATCGCGGGGCTGCCGGGCTGCAGCACGGCGCTGGCCGCCGGAGCGCAAGCCGAGCTGGCGGGCATGCTCATTGCCCGGGCCTACCACCGGGCCCGGGGCGACGGCGGCCGGCGGCGAACGGTGCTGGTGCCGGACTCCGCCCACGGCACCAACCCCGCCTCAGCCGCCATGGCCGGCTTCCAGGTGGTCACCGTGCGCTCCAACGCCCATGGCGACATGGACCTGGAGGCGCTGCGGTCGGCCCTATCGCCCCAGGTGGCGGGCATGATGCTGACGATGCCCACTACCCTGGGGCTCTTCGACGCCCACGTCCAGGAGGTCTGCCGCATCGTCCACCAGGCGGGGGCGTTAGTCTACGGCGATGGCGCCAACCTCAACGCCATCCTGGGCCGTGCCCGCTACGGGGACCTGGGCTTCGACATGGTCCACCTGAACCTCCACAAGACCTTCAGCACCCCCCATGGCGGCGGCGGACCGGGCGCCGGCGTGCTCTGCGTCAGCCAGGAGCTGGCCCCCTTACTGCCCGCGCCCGTCGTAGCCCGTTACGAGGGCGGCAGCCGTCCTCTCTTCGAGGCCGTAACGCCACCCCAGAGCATCGGCCGCCTCCACGGCTTCTTCGGCAACTTCGGCATACTGGTGCGCGCCTACTGCTACATCCGCTCCCTGGGCGAGGCGGGGCTGCTGCAAGTGAGCGCCAATGCCGTCCTCAACGCCAACTACCTGAGGGTGCGGCTGCGGAGCGCGTATCGCCTCGCCTATGACCGTCCCTGCATGCACGAGGCGGTGTTCTCCGCGACCGAGCAGAAGGCCCGCGGGGTGCGGGCCCTGGACATCGCCAAGCGGCTCATCGATTACGGGTTCTACCCACCCACCATCTACTTCCCCCTCATCGTGGACGAAGCCCTCATGATCGAGCCCACGGAGAGCGAGTCCAAGGAGACGCTGGACAGCTTTATCGCGGCGCTGCTGGCCATCGACCGGGAGTCGAAGGAGAGCCCGGCCACGGTGCGAGACGCGCCGCGGCGGGCGCCCGTGAGGCGCCTGGACGAGACGACGGCGGCCCGCAGGCCGGTCCTGCGGTGGAGTCCTGCAAGAGAGCATTAGGTTGGGCGCCTGACCACGGCCTCCGGGGGGTGAAGGGGGCAGGCCCCCTTCCGGGGGGCCGGAAGCGGCGGGGCCCCAGCGCGGGCTACTCCTTCCCTGCGCCCTCCCCTATCTAGTCCGCACGGCCACTACCAGCGATATAACCGGAAAGGGGCTCCTCGCGGTCAACCGGGCCCACCGGGCCCTTCCTTCTGACGGCGCTTCAGGATCTCCTCGACCCCCCTCAGGACATCCTCGTGCAGGAGCGGCTCTTCGCTCCGCGGCTGCGGCCTCTCGTCGGCCGAGGGTGTCTGGGGCCCCACGGTGGCGTCGTAGACCTCCTCCAGCCTGCGGACATAGGCGCGCGCGTCGGCGTCGGACTGGAGCCCTTGGTCCACCTGCTGGCGGAGCGCCTCTCCGGCCGTCGTCAGCTCTCCCAGGGGCAGCTCCAGCCCCAAGAGGCGGCTCACTCGTCGCAGGACGGCGTGCCAGACCAGGGGATTGGGCCCCTGCACATAGTGGGGAGCGCCACCCCAGAAGCTAACCCCCTCCAGACCCCGAGTCTGGGCGGCCAGAAGCAGGCTGGAGTGAATGCTGCTGGGGCCCTCGTAGTCGGAGAAGTCCACGTCCAAAGCTGCCAGCTCGGGCCGTAGCCGCTCGTGGGAGAAGGCGCAGGAGACCCGCGGCTCCCGACTGTGAGGTATGGCGGACAGGACACCGCCGATGGACAGCGTGCGGACCACCCCTAGACGCTGCGCGAGGTCAAGCAGCTGGCCGATGAAGTCTTGCCAGCGCAGGTCCGGCTCCACTCCCTGCAGCAAGATGAGATCATGCACGGCGCGGGGATCAGTCCAGGCGTACAGCTTGCTGGAGGGAAAGTTCAAGCTGTTGACCAGGCCTCCCCGCACGGAGACGATGGGCCGGTGGGAGGAGTTTTGGTAAAAGTCCGCCCCCTCGAACTCGCCGAACTTCAGGGCTCCCAGCTTCTCCCGCAGGAAGTGGATGCAGCCGGAGGAGACTTCGGCGGCGTTGGGCCAGCCCTCGAAGCCCAGGACGAGCCACGGGCTGCGTAGCCGCGGCTCCCAGTCCAGGCGGAGCATATCCATGGCGCGCTCTCCTTGATGCCCGGCCTCTATTCTACTCCGTGCCTCGGAAAGACAAGCGCGCTCGTATCTGTCGTCACGGGGAGTCTAGAGGGGCGGAGCCCCTCTCACCGGGGCCTGGGGGGCGTCCCCCAGAGTTTTCTCATCTGTCTCTCCCTCACTACGTCCCCAAATCCCCGCCAAGCCCTTGACACGAAACCGTAGCGGGCCTGGCTCGTGAGCCAGGCCCGCTCTAGCGCACTGCAACCCGCACAGGGGGAGCTACTTCTTGCCGCCCCGATAGTCGTGGAAGGGGCCATCGCGCCAGTCCAGGGCCGCCTTCAGGCCGCGCTCCCGAGACATCGTATTGAACTCGACCACGATAGGCGCCAGGTGGCCGATAGCATCGTTCTCGGCCGCCAGCCGCTGGAGCAGAGGACGCCCCATAGCGTCCAGCGCCTTGTTGACGATGCTCTTGTTGCAGGCTAGCAAGTCCCAGGGGACCTTGGACAGGGTGGAGGCCAGCGCGCTGGCCTCGGCCTCCAGCTGGTCAACGGGGGCGGACTTCAGGGCCAGTCCGATGCGCTCGGCCTGCTGGCCGCTGATGCCGTTGCCCGTCATGAGGGCATACTTCGCCCATTGCGGCCCCACCAGGTAAGTCCACATATGGGTGGGCGGCGAGCCCATGGAGCGCACGGGCGGGAAACCAAACGTGGCGTCGTGGGCGCAGATGATAAAGTCGCAGTTGAGCGCCAGGTCGGTGCCGCCGGCCAGGCAGTAGCCGTGGACCTGGGCGATGATGGGCTTGCTGACATTGGACAGGGTCTGCCAGCGGTTCGCCGTCTGCAGCAGCCCGTAGATGTCTTCCCGGATGGTGCGCTGGCGCCGATGGGTGGGTTCCTCCTGCCGGGGCGTGATGTCGTAGCCGGCGGAGAAGGCACGGCCGGCGCCTTTGATGACGAAGACCCGCACCTCATCGTCGGTCTCGCCCTTGAGGACGGCATCCATGAGCTCCCCCTGGAGTTCCTGGCTCAAGGCGTTGAGCTTCTCCGGCCTGTTCAGGGTGATCCGCTCGACGTGATCCCGCTGCTCCACCGCGATATATTTGTACTCCATGGCATGGCCTCCCTTCGTATCCCCTGGACAACAGGGCGATTGTAGGCCCGCGGCCGAGTCCGGTCAAACCACCACGGGCGGCCTTACACCAAAAGTGGCTCCTGCCGGCAAGAGAGGGAGTGCGGAGTCCCGACGTGTCATCCGGATGCACAACAACGGCGCCTGACTGTGGGCGCGGGGTTCGCCGTGGCAGGCGTCAGACTACGCGCTTATGCTTGTTGGAGAGGTAGTCCACCAGGATGTACTCCCCCAAGCGATCCGGGGAGGTGAAGAACGCCCGCCCGCGGTTGATCTTGGTGACCTGCTGCATGAACTGCATGAGATAAGGGTCCTGCTCCAGCATGAAGACGTTGATGGTGATGTTCTCCTTGGTGCAACGCTTCACCTCCAGCAGGGTCTGCTGGAAGGTCTTCTGGGTGGGGGGATAGCTGAAATAGGAGCGCCCTCCCTCCATGTGGGCCGTCGGCTCGCCGTCGGTGACCATGACGACCTGACGGGTGGCGGACTTGTGCTTGTTGAGGAGCTGCCGCGCGATCATCAGGGCGTGGTGCATATTAGTGCCCGGGTAATAGCCTCCCCAGCTGGCCTCTGGCAGCGCCTCGCTCTTCAGCTCCCAGGCGTAATCGGCGAAGCCCACCAGGTACAGGTTATCCCTGGGGAACTGGCTCTTGATAAGGCTATGGAGGGCTAGGGCCACCTTCTTGGCGGCCTCGAAGCAGCCCGTCATGCCCATGGAACGACTCTGGTCGAGCATCAAGACGGTGGCGCTCTGGTTCATCTGCTCGGCCTTGTAGATCTCGAAGTCGTCCGGGGTGAGAGCGACAGGAGTGCCCGCGCCCTGGCGACGGATGGAGTTGAAGAGGGTGCGCTCCAGGTTGAGATAAAAGGGGTCCCCGAACTCGTACTTCTTGATGTCGTCGGCGCGCTCGCCCCAACGGCCGTTGGAGCGGGTCTCGTGCTGGCCCATGCGGTCCTTGCGCAGGCGGGCGAAGATATCGCGCAGGGCCTTGCTGCCGATCTTGCGGACGCCTTTAGGGGTCAGCTCCAGCCGATCGCCCTTTCGCCGGATATACCCCGCCTGCTCCAGCTCCTGCTCCAGCTCCTTCAGCCGCTGTAGCTGGCGCCGCGCATCCTCGCCCAGCAGCTCCTCCACCGCCGCCTCGTCGACCTCCTCGATCTTGCCGCCGCGACCGGCCTCTTCTAGCTGGCCATGGAGCCGCTCCAGGTCTTGGAGCTGCTCCATGAGGCGCATCGCCTCCTCCAGGGAGAGATCCTTATCGCCTCGGAACGGGTAGCCCTGCTGCTGCCCCTCGCCGGGCATCAGCCAGCTCATGTTGGCGGCCAGCTGCTGCAGCTGCGCCCTCAGATCCCCATCCGGAAGGGCCGATTCCAGCAGCTGCTCCAGTTCCTGGCGCATCTGCGGGCTCAGGCTGTTGAGGAGGGAGGACATCTGCGACATCTGCTGTTGGAGTTGCTCCATGAGCTCTTCGAGGGACTGGGGAGGGTTGTCGCCGAACATGGGGCCCCACTGCTGCATGAACTGCTCGAAATTGGGCTCCTGGCCTTGCAGCTGCTGTTGCAGCATCTGGTTCAGGTCGGACAGCATCTGCTTGAGGGCCTGCATCTGCTCCGGGGTCATCCGGCTCATCTGCTGCGCCATATTCTGGAAATACTGCTGCATGGCCTGCTGCTTGAGCGACTCCAGCAGCTCCTGGAACTCCCGGCGGGCCTCCTGGTCCATGAACTCGTAGTCGGTCAGGGACTTGATCTGGCCCGGCGCGTCGGGAGGCAGGCGGTTGAGGTAGTCCTGCTTCTTGTTGATGACGTTCTCCAGCAGACGCGAGAGGTCGCCTCCGGGTTCCTGACCTCCGGACTCTTGGCCTCGGGGCTCCTGCTGACCCTGGCGCTGCTGGCGCTTCCCTGTCCCCGAGCGCTGGCCCGAACCCTGAGCGGAGGGAGCGGCGGTCTGAGGGCCTTGCTCTCCGGCGTTGTCCTGCCCCTGCTCCCCCGCCTCGCCCGAGAGGGTCTGGTCGGGCCGGGGCTGGCCGCCCTGGGCCTCTTGCATCCGGCGGTCCAGCGTCCCCCGCTCTTGCTGGAGGATGTGGTCGAGCTTCTCCTTGATCTTGTCGAAGATGCCGCCAAGGTTGTGGCGGTCCAGCTGCTCCTGGCGCCGTTTTTTGAGCTGACGCAGCAGGTCCTCGATCCCCTCGAAACCCTTGCCGAACTCACCTTTCATGCCCCGGCGCATGAGCTGGCGCAGGGCGCGCCGCACGTCGCCGTGGGAGGCGAACTCGTCGGAGAGCTCCTCCATGAGGTCCTCGCTGCCCACGTCGAAGGGGTTCTGGGACCCGTCCCAGCGGGCGTAGATGGCGCTCTTAAGCACCATGCCAGCCTCCTGGCCTAGCCACCGATCGGAGGGGAAACTTTAGCCATGATACTACGCCGGCTGCTAACTTCAAAGACCGCTGTCCCCATCCTAACCTTCCCCGGCCTTGCACAGAAAAGTCGGTCAGTGTAGAGGGAGTGCAGAGGGGCCTCCCCCTCTGCCGGGGGCCGAAGGGGGTGTCCCCCTTCCCTCCCTTTCATACTCCCCCCTTCCTGGCCAGGAAGGGGGCCAGGGGGATGGTCGCGGGCATACTCATGGAGAGAGCCCAATCGAAAAGAGGCGGCTTTTGGTGCAAAGCCGTCTCTTCCTTGACCCCACCCTGAACCCGCCGTAGAATCGCCAGGCCATGGCACAAGAACGGACCGACGATCTTCAGGATAGCCCACGCACTCTCCGCGGCCCGCTCCAGGCCGGGGAGCGGGTGCTGCTGGTGGACGACAAGGGCCGGCGCAAGACCCTGCGCCTGCGCCCCGGCCACAGCCAGGAGTGGCACGTGGGCCTGATCGCCCACGATAGGCTCATCGGCCAGCCCGAGGGCACGGTGCTGGCCACTAACCAGGGCCGCGCCGTCCTGGTCCTGCGCCAGACCCTGGCCGACTTCGTGCAGAGCATGGCGCGGGCGAGCCAGATCATCTACCCCAAGGACCTGGGGGCCATCCTGATCGACGCCGACATCTTCCCCGGCGCCCGGGTGTTCGAGAGCGGCGTGGGCTCGGGGGCACTGACCCTGGCCCTGGTGCGGGCGGTCGGCGCCAGCGGGAGCGTCGTCTCCTACGAGGTGCGGGAGGACATGTTGAAGCGGGCGCGGGAGAACATCCGCGATTTCCTGGGCGCACTGCCGGCGAACTTGCTCCTCCACCAGCGGGATGCTTATGAGGGCATCGCGGAGGAGGACCTGGACCGGGTGGTGCTGGACCTGCCGGAGCCCTGGCAGATGGTGGGGCATGCGGCCAAGGCCCTGCGGCCCGGCGGCATCTTCTTGTCCTACCTGCCCACGGTGCTCCAGATACACCAGCTCACCCAGGCCCTCATGGACTCGGGGCGGTTCCACCTCGCGGAGACCCATGAGCTGCTGCTGCGCACCTGGCACGTGGGCTCCCGCAGCGTGCGGCCGGACCACCGCATGGTGGCCCACACGGGGTTCATCACCACCGCCCGCCGGGCCGCCGACGGCCCTCCGGGGGCGCCCTTCCCCCACCCACGCGCCATCAAGGAATAAGGCGCCTATCCCTTCGATGTAAGGGGCGGTGCTCATGCGCCTCTAAGCGTGGCCATGATGCCTAAGTCAGTCCGTAATAAATTGAGACAAGTTGGGAATAACCGTTCTCCGAATGTGGTTGAGCATAAGCTCCAACACGGATATGACAGGGCGTCCTACCCCTGGCCCGCCTTTATCCAAGGCTACGTCCAATTCAACTTTGATATCCCTCTCCACGCTCGGTTGAGGACGCAGCGAAGGTGTAGCCAACGAGAAATGTATTGTCTTTGAAGCGTTCCCCTTTGGGCGACGTAAACGAGGTGACATCATTCGGAATGTCCGCGAACGGCAACTCTCCACGGGCCAGCACGTGATAGGCCAAGTGAATGACACGGTGTTTATCCATGTTACTCATTTCACGCAGTGTCACCAGCGGGTGCGGAAGGTAGCGGTGGACTCGGTTGTACGGCTGCAATAGCTCGAAGATTGCTTTTGCTTCTACCCCGACCCCGCGAAGCTCACTCTCTACAGCCTTGTCAAAAAATGGCCTGCTATCGCAGATCAGGAACTGGTTTCTTCTCCAGCCGCCCGTTCCGATTGGCGGATTCGCCAGCAACCAAGTGAGGTGGTCAAGACTCGAACGCAGATCATGGACGCATTCGCCAATGATGGCACTCCAACGTATGGGGGGGCTGATTGGTCGCTTCGAGTCGGTACGTATGCTTGGTTCCATTGTCTTGAATGTCAACGATGATGCGATATGGTTTGAGTTCAAGGAAGGCGCTGATGTCCTTATCGAGCGCCTTGATTTGCTCTTCTGCCCGCGCGAGTTTCGTGAGAACCCCTATGAGTGGTTCCATGACACTTAGCCTAGGCACCTATCCATCGCGGCATAAGAAAGGTGGAGTGATACCTGAATTACTGCGGAGACGCTTGGGGGATAATGTCCCTTCTGTTAGAGGCCGCGCGGCCCTTCAGCGCCAGGGGTATGCCCGCCACCAGCAGAAGGCCTCGTCCGCCGCAGCCGCGAGGCGCTGGTAGCGCACCCCGGCTACGCCGCAACGTACTCGCGCACGTCTACCTGCACGCCGCTCCGCACCGCCTCCTCCGCCGTTTCCAGCAGCCGCGCCGTCACGGGTTCCTCGTAGTACCTCTCGCCGCAGTTGTTGCAGACCAGCGCGGGAACCTTCTTGAAGACCACTGTCGTGACTCCCCGCTCCAGCGTCACCGTGCCCGTGCCTTGAATGGTCGTGCCTACCTTGCAGATCGCGCACCTCATCGCTGGCGCCTCCTACGCTTGAAATCCGGTGGAAGCCACTCCTCCACGCTCGGCTCGTAAGCGGTTACGACAATCGTGACGCCGCTCTCGGTATCGTCCGCCACCACGGCGTGAAGGTGTCTACTACTGACACGCCCCACCACGAGGCGGCTGCGCAAGGACTTAGTCTCCTCGTATTCCTCGGCTACCTCGCCGCTCTCCAATAGCATCCGTATATCTTGGGCCCCGATGCGGCGCTCAAACATGCGCCGAGTCGCGTGATCACTATAGACTAATCGCATCTAGCGTCAGCCTCGTGCCCCCCCCATCTGACATGGCCCTTCAGGACTTGCCACCAAGTATATCTCTATCCGTGCCAAATCACGCTGCTTGACCGGCCGCGCCATTCCTAGCCCCTGCCATCGCCCTTCAGCGCCAGCGGTATGCCAGCCACCAGCAGATAAACCTCATCCGCCGCGGCTGCGAGGCGCTGGTTCGCCCGCCCCAAGAGATCGCGGTAGGCCCTGCCCAGGGGGTCCATCGGCACCAGTCCGGCGCCTACCTCATTGGAGACGATCAAAAAGCTGGCCCCGTGGTCCCGGCACGCGGACAGGAGCCCATCGAGCTCGCGGTCCAGGGCCCGCTGCGCCCGCGCCACCGCGCCCGCTGTCACCTCGGGGCCCGCGCCTGCGCCCGCTAGGGCCTGTTTTAGGACCTCGCAGGAAGAGTCCAAAGAAGGGGCTGACCCCTTCTTTGGCGCGGGGGGCCTGTGGGGGGGGGGGCCAGATTCAAATCCCGCCCCCTCTCCCTTTGCAAGGGAGAGGGGGCCAGGGGGTGAGGGTCCTGAGACAACCTCTAGAAGCACGTTGGAGGCCAGCACGGTGACGCAGTCCGCCACCACCGCCTGAGCCCACGCCAGATGGGGGCGCAGGGCCCGCGCCAGGTGGCGCTCCGCCTCCACCGTACGCCAGGAGGAGGGTCGGCGCGCGCGATGGACGGCGATGCGGCGGGCCATCTCGTCGTCGCCGGGCGCCGCCGTGGCCAGGAAGACCACCCGAGCGCCAGCCCGGCGGGCGAGCCCCTCGGCGAAGGCGCTCTTGCCGCTGCGAGCACCCCCGGTGACCAGCACCAGACGCGGGGCGGTCACCTCTCCATATCCCGAGGGGTTCTTGCGCCTTCTGGCGACCCCTTGAGGGCGAGCATCTGATAGACGCGCCCCATATCGAGGCTGGCCCGGACGGCGGCGGCGAGCCGGGCGTACTCGGCCTGGCGGTCGAGGCCGCCCGCGTCCGGCCCCGCCGGACGGCGCTGCCAGGGCACGCCCCGCCGCACCGCCAGGGCCTCCAGGAAGGCGGCGCGATAGCCCGCGTCCTCCAGCAGGCCATGCACATAGGTGCCGGCGATGCCGCCGTCAGGAGTGCAAGCGCCGTCGGGGTCGGCGCAAGGGCGCCCCAAACGCTCCGTCACCCGGGCGAACCCCGACACGTCGGGGTCCCCAGGGGCCTGCCCTGATCCCGACCTGTCGGGGCGAAGGGTCCGGCCCATGTGGATCTCGTAGCCGGGCACCGGCCCTGGATACGGGGCTAGGCCCCCCACGATGGCGGCCCGCACCCGCTCCGTCCGCTTCTCGCACGCAAAGGTGGTGACGACGGGCAGCAGGCCCAGCCCAGGGACATCGGTGCGGGGGGACTCGACGCCGTCGGGGTCCAACAGCCGCTGCCCTAGCATCTGGTAGCCCCCACAGATGCCCAGGACAGGGGTGCCGCCGCGGACGAGTGCCAGGATAGCGTCGGCGAGGCCGCTGGTCCGCAGCGAGAGCAGGTCGGCGACGGTAGTCTTGGTGCCGGGGAGGACCAGCAAGTCCGGGGTCCCTAGCTCCTCCAACGCCTGGGGGAACCGCACGCGGACGCCCGGCTCGGCGGCCAGTCCGTCGAACTCGTCGTAGTTGGCGATATGAGGCAACCTGATAACGGCGATGTCGAGGCCCCGGTCACCTGCCGCGTCCTGGGGACGTTGAGAGGAAAGCGCCTCCAGCGCCACGGAGTCCTCCTCCGCCAGGCGCAGATGCGGCAGGTAGGGTATGACCCCCAGCACGGGCAGGGCCGTGCGCTGCTCCAGGAAGTCGAGGCCCGGTTGCAGCAAGGCGAGATCGCCCCGGAACTTATTGATAACCAGCCCGCGCACGGCCCCTCGGTCCTGGGGCTCCAGCAGCTCCAGCGTGCCCACTAGAGAGGCGAAGACGCCGCCCCGGTCTATGTCGCCCACCAGGAGCACCGGGGCGCCGGCGTGGCGCGCGACCCGCATGTTGACGATGTCGCTCTCCCGCAGGTTGACCTCCGCGGGGCTGCCCGCTCCCTCCATGACCACCAGATCGAAGCGGCTGCGCAGGCGCTCCAGGGCTTCTACGACCACGGGCCACAGCTCCAGCTTACGCTGGAAATACTCGACGGCGGCGTAGCTGCCAGCCGGACGGCCCCAGACCACGAGCTGGGAGCGGGCGTCGGTCTCGGGCTTCAAAAGGATGGGGTTCATCTCGATGCTCACGGGCACGCCGGCGGCCTCGGCCTGCATCGCCTGGGCCCGCCCCACCTCCAGGCCGTCGGGGGTGACGTAGGAGTTGAGGGCCATGTTCTGGGCCTTGAAGGGCGCCACCCTCAGGCCGTCTTCCTTGAAGATGCGGCACAGAGCGGCGACCAGGACCGACTTCCCCACCGACGAGGCTGTCCCTTGGACCATGAGCGTCTTCGCCGTCATCGCCCCGCCCGCGTCTTGCCGCGTCGGAGGAACCGGTTGCGCTCCGGAGTGTAGAGGCCGTCGAGATGGCCGGTGTCGTTGAGCAGCGAGAGGATGACGCTGGAGCGATACATCTCCACCACGGAGAGGGAGCAAGTATCCAGACGGAGCCTCCAGAAGCTATCGGGGCCCAGCCCCAGGAGATGGCACAACAGCACCCGCAGGGGCCCCCCGTGGCTCACCACCAAGACCGCGCCACTCCGGTGCTCGCCCTGAATAGCCTGCACTCCTTGCAGCACACGATCGCGCAGCTGGCCCATGTTCTCTCCCCCGGAGGGGGCAGCCGACTCAGGGCTGCGGTAGCGGGCTTGCTGCTCCGCCGGCCAGCGGGCCTTCACCTCGTCGTAGGTCAGGCCCTCCCAGCGCCCGTAGGAGACCTCCCGCCAGAGGGGGCTGAAGCTGCGGGGGACCTGACGGCCGGCCAGGGCTAGCTGCAGCGTCTGCCGCGCCCGCCGCAGGTCGCTGCTGTAGGCAGCGGCAAAGCGGATGGACGCCAGGCGCTGGCGCAGCCGACGGGCCTGCTCGCGTCCCCGGGAGGTCAAAGGCGAGTCTTGATGGCCCTGATAGCGGGCCTCTACGTTGTACGGCGTCTCACCGTGTCTGACCAGATACAGCTTCAGCGGCATTTGATGGCTTCTAGCAAGCGGCGGCACTCCGCCGGGGTGCGCACCCCGATACGCACGTACTGGGGCAGACCAAAGGAGGCGCAGTCCCGCACGCAGACACCCAGCTCCAGCAGACGGCCCCTAAACGCGGCCCCGTCCCCCACCTTCAGCAGAAAGAAGTTGGCCGCCGATGGCACCGCCGGCAGGCCCAGGGCCGCCAACTCCCCGGTGAGCCACGCCTTGGTCTCCTCCAGCTGGCGCCGAGTCGTGGGCAGGAACTGGCCATCCTCCAGGCAGGCTAGGCCCGCCGCCTGGGCCAGGGCATTGACGCTCCACGGCGGCCGCACCGCCTCCAGCGCCGCCACCGTCTGGGCGCTGCCGATGGCATAGCCCAGTCGCAGCCCGGCTAGGGCGTAGTCCTTAGTCAAGGAACGGACCAGGACCACCTGGCCGCGCTCCAGGAGGGGCTCCGAGGGCCACGGCGACCCCACGAAACCCAGGAACGCCTCGTCCATGACCAGCAGGCTTTGCGAGCAGAGCCCCAATATCTCCTCCACCAGCCCCCGCTTCAGGTAGAGGCCAGTGGGGTTATTGGGATTGCACAGGAATACCAGCCGCGGCCCCTGAGCTAGCGCCCGGCGTAGCGCCGCCAGGTCCGGGGCCCAGCCAGCGGCCTCGGAGGCCACCATCTCCACCGGCTGGGCCCCGAAGATGCGGGCCAGCCGGGCGTATTCGCCAAAGGTAGGTCCCAGGATGAGCGCCCGATCGCCGGGGCGCAGGTAGGCCAGGCCCAGCAGCCACAAAAGCTCCATGGAGCCGTCCCCCACGCAGACCTGGGACTCCGCCACCCCCGCGCGCTGGGCGAGGGCGGCCCGCAGCTCTGCTGAGTCGCTGTCGGGGTAGCGGGCGATAGCGGCCCGGGACACGGCGGCGGCCACCGCCAGCGGGGGCCCGTAGGGGTTGACGTTGAAGCTGAAGTCTAGGACTTCCCCAGGGTCCAGGCCCCGGGCACGCGCCTCACGCGGAGAGAGGACCCCGTGGGGACAAGATTCAATCGCGGCTTCATGCCTAGGCGAAGTAGCCATAACGGACCCCCAGGGCAGCCATGGCCAGCAGCGCCGCCGCTCCCATGCCCCAGAGCACTATAAGGGTGGCTCGAGTAATCAGGGCCGGCTCCAGAGCGGCGCCGGGGTCGCCCAGCTCGTACTGCCCCTCTTTCTCCAAGCGCGTCCCCAAGGCCCCGGCCATGGCGGCCATCGTCCAGCCCGCGTTGGGGCTCTCGGTACGCCCATGATCGCGCCAGACCACCCGCCAGGCAGCGCCCGCCCGGCCCCTTGCTACGGGACACACCGCCACCAGGAGCAGGGTCGCCAGACGGGCCGGGATGAAGTTTAGCAGATCGTCGGCGCGGGCGGCCACCTTCCCCAGGTATTCGTAGGGCCCGTGATAGCCGATCAGGGCGTCCAGGGTGTTAAGGGCCCGGTAGGCCAGAGCGCCCGGCAGCCCCAGCAGCACGAAATAGAACAAGGGGGCCACGAAGGAGTCGTTGAAGTTCTCCGCCACCGACTCGATGGTGGCCCCGACCAGGCGGGGCTCGTCGTAGCCCGCCGTGGCCCGGCTCACCAGGCTGGTCATCCCCGCGCGGGCCAGGGGGAGGTCCCGCCGTCCCAGGGCGTCGCGCACCCGGTGGGCGGCGGCTATGAGCTCTCGCGCCGCGAAGGTGGAGGTCGCCAGGGGCACCGCCAGCAGCAGGTAGGCCAGCGTGTTCTGGGGTTTCAGGTAGTGCACCAGCGCCCAGGCCGGCGCCGTGAACAGCGCCACCACCGCCAGCACCAGGGCGGCGCCATAGACCAACTGGAGCGCGCGGCCATGCGCCGGGGCCCTGCGCTCCAGGGCGCTGGCCGCCTTGCCCATCCAGGCCACCGGGTGGATAGCCAGGGGCAGCTCCCCCAGGAGCGCGTCCCAGGCCAGGGCCAACACGAGGACGACAATGTCATCCATGGGTCAGCGCCAGGGGCCGCTGGCGGCGACGGCGAGGATGCCCGCCTCCACCAGGTGGGCGCCGGCGCCGTAGAGGTCGCCCGTCAAGCCCCCCAGGCGCCTCGCTGCAAAACGTCCCAGGGCCCAGACGACGGGGACAGCGCCCGCCACGGCCACCAGCCCCAACGTGCGACCGAAGCCCCACCCGACCGCCAGCGCCAGCGCCAGGCCCAGCCAGGCCATCCAGGGACGGCTGGCGTCCTTGAAGGCGGCGCCGGCGCCCGCGGGCCGGGCGTAAGGGAACCAGCCGATGGCGGCAACCATGGCCCAACGCCCCGCCGTCAGGGCCACGGCTAGGGCGCCCGCCGCTGAAACCGGCAGCGAGGCTAGGGCGCCGTACTTCACCAGCAGCACCAGCACCGCGCCCAGGACACCGAAGGCGCCCACCCGCGCGTCCTGCATGATCACCAGCCTCTCCTGGGGAGTGCGGCCTCCGAAGAGGCCGTCGCAAGTGTCCATGAGGCCATCGGTGTGGAGGCCGCCCGTGAGCAGCTCCCAGACGGCCAGCAGCAAGGCCGCCGCCAGGAGGGGCGGCAGATAGCTCGTGAGTAGCCAGTGGAGCCCGGTCAGGGCCAGGCCCAGCAGCAAGCCCACCACCGGGAAGTAGAGCTGGGAGCGGCCCACCCGCTCCGGCGTCGCCGAGGCGGCAGCCGGCACGGGCAGTACGGTCAGGAATCCCAGCGCCGCCAGCAAGCCCATAGTCAGCCTCTCCAGCTAGCCAGAGGACTTTCCCGAGACCCCGGCCTCGCCGAAGGTGGCCATCTCGTCCAGTATCCTCGCCGCCGCCTGCACGATGGGGATCGCCAGGGCCGCCCCCGTGCCCTCGCCCAGCCGCAGCTCCAGGTCCAGCAGCGGACGCAGTCTCAGGTGCTTCAGGGCCACGGCGTGGCCCGCCTCCACGGAGCGATGCCCGGCGATGAGATAGGGCCTGGCCCCAGGACAGAGGGCGACCGCGATGAGCGCCGCCGCCCCGGCGATGAAGCCGTCCAGGACAACGGGCGTGCGGCGGCTGGCGGCGGCCAGCACGACGCCCGCCATGCCGCCGATCTCGAAGCCACCCACCTTGGCCAGCACGTCCAGGCCGTCGGTGGGGTCGGGACGATTCACCTGCAAGGCGCGGCGGATGACGGCCACCTTGCGCGCCAGCCCCGCGTCGTCCACGCCGGTGCCGCGGCCCGTGACCAGCTCGGGTGCGCAGCCACAGATGACGGCGGTGATGGCGCTGGCGGTGGTGGTGTTGCCGATGCCCATGTCGCCCGTGGCCATCAGATCGAGCCCGCGGGCCGCCTCTTGCTCCACCAGCCCGATGCCCGTCTCCAAGGCTTGCACCGCCTGAGCCCGGCTCATGGCGGGGCCGAGCGCCATGTTGGCGGTGCCCCAACCCACCTTGGCGGGGACAAGCGCCGGGTTTGGGGGCAGCTCAGCCGCCACCCCCATGTCCACCACCACCAGGCGGGCGCCCACATGTCGCGCCAGGACGTTGATGGCGGCGCCGCCCCTCAGGAAGTTGAGCACCATCTGTGGCGTAACCGCGGCGGGATAGGCGCTCACCCCCTCCGCCGTCACCCCGTGGTCGCCCGCTATGACGATGATGGCGGCGCGCTCCAGCCTAGGGCGGGACCGGCCGGTGATGCCCGCGATCTGACCCGTGATGCCCGCTAGCTGGATCGACAGCTCCTCCAGACGGCCCAGGCTGCCGGGAGGCTTGGTGAGGCTGTCCTGGCGCTGGCGCGCAGCAGCGGCGGCGGCCTCGTCCGGTGGCCCGATGGCGGCGATGGTGCGCTGGAGCAGCTCCATGGGAGGTTATTGACTCTCTGTGGGCGCTGCCGCGCGCGGCGAGGTCAGGTGCTCCGCCCTGGAGCAGCGCCGACACTCCGGCGGCAGCGCCCACAGGGGACGGCCACCGGCGGCGACGCCATTAGCGCGCAGCAGGTCCTGCAGAGCGCAGAGGGGCAGGCCCACCACATTCTGATAGCACAGGTCCCATGACTCCACCGGATGGAAGGCTGCAAACTGGATAGCGTAGGCGCCGGCCTTGTCGAAGGGATCGCCCGAGGCGATGTACGCCTCCAGCTCCTCGTCGCTGTACTCTCTCATCGTGACGCGGGTCGCCTCATACGATGTGGCCTCCAGGGCGCCTGCGCCCCTCACCAGCGCCAGGCCGGTGATGACGCGGTGCTCCTTGCCCCGCAGCCGCCGCAGCATCGCCGCCGCCTCGACGGCATCGCGGGGCTTGCCCATGACGCCGGCCTCATCGACGACGATGGTGTCGGCGGCGAGGACCACCTTCTCTGGCGCAGCGGCGGCGATGCGGCGAGCCTTAGCCAGGGCATTCGCCTGCGCCAGAGCCTCGGGGGACGCGCCCGCTGTAGCCTCCCCGACGCCCTCCGCGGGCTCGATCTCGAAGGCCAGATCAAGGTAAGGCAGCAGCTCCTTGCGGCGCGGCGAGGCGGAGGCCAGCACCAACGGCGCCCGCGCTACCGCTACGCTCGCTGGCGCCCCCGCTGATGTTTGAGGCGGAGCGCCGGTCCGTGGCCTGTCGGCGGGCCACTCCAGGGTAGCGACACACTCGATGTGGTAGGTCTGGGGGAACATGTCCACCGGCTGGACCATGCGCAAGGCATAGCCGCCGTCCACCAGCAAACGCAGGTCCCGGGCCAGGGTGGCGGGGTCGCAGGAGACGTAAGCCAGCCGCCGCGGTCGCAACTCCAGGAGCGCTTGCACCACCTCGGAGGCGCAGCCGGCGCGGGGCGGGTCCAAGATCACGGCGTCCGGCGGCGGGCTCAGACCCGGCAGCACCGCCTCGGTCTTGCCGGTCAGATAGCGCACGTTGGACAGCGCCCCCAGGTTGATCATGGCATCCTTGGCAGCCGAGGCCGCCTCTTCGATGGCGATCACCTGGCGCACCCGCGCCGCCAGGAGGCGCGCGAAGGTGCCCACGCCCGCGTAGGCGTCCACGACGGTCTCGTCTCCCTGGAGCGCCAGGGCCTCCAAGACCAGCTCCGCCAGGGCCTCCGCCTGGGGGGTGTTGACCTGGAAGAAAGAGGAGGCGGAGATATGGAACCGCTCGCCCAGCAGCCCCTCCAGATGGTAGCGCTGCCCTGAGGGAAAGGAACTTTCACCCTCCGGCAGCTTGGGCTGGACCAGGAGCGAGCCGGTGCTGACCCCGACCCGCACCGAGAGTTGACGCACGTCGGGACAGTGCCCCTGCAGCTCGGCCAGCACGGCGTTGATGGTGGGGTGCATGATGAGGCAGCGCTCGATGGGTATGAAGGTGCGGCCGTTGCGCCCCACGAAGCCTATGTCCCCGCGGCGGCCCACGCTGAAGCGGGCGTGATTGCGGTAATACCAGG
>SHYM01000059.1 GCA_009692805.1 Dehalococcoidia bacterium
AGAGGTCTCTCCGGAGCCGAAAAGGACGATTTTTCCCGGAGGGCCCTGGTTGTTCAAGTCGTCGCACCCCGGAGAATCGTGGTGAGAATCGCCGGCTTGGCCGCCCCGTGGCGAGGGTGCGGGCAGGCCCCGAGGGAGTTATTGTAACACTCGCGCAACGCGCGGCCCAGGGCAGCCTTTTGGCAGTAGTGGGTCAATTTGAAGGTGTTCGGATGGGGCGCTCAGGACGGATACGCCGGAAGGGTTTCAGGGCAATAGAAGAGGTAGACAGGGGCACCCTCTCTGCCTGAGGCTAACGACGCTTGAGGCCGGGTATGGTATAGCGCGCGGGCACCTCGGTGACCCGCTTCTCTTTCTTGAGCTTGGCTAGATGCTGGCGGACGTTGTTCGCCGCCGCCGGGCGCAGCTTCTTTTTGAGGTTCTTGGGGTAGATGCGCTTGACCATCTCGTCCACGTCGCTGACGCCCGCTTTCACCGCCTCCAGCACTTGGCGTTCCGGCAGATTGCGGTGTGAGGTGTACTCATTCACCCAGGAAGCAGTAGCGGTCACGACCTTGCCGTGGGCGGGGCAAATTGTCCGCGGCCCCAGCCGCTGGATAGTAGCCAGGGAGCGCATGTAGCGGGGTAGGTCTTGCACGGTGCTGGTGCTCGAGCCCAGGATGGTGTCGCCGGTGAAGACCACTCCGTCGGAGCGCAGGCTGTAACATACGTGGTCCACCGCGTGCCCCGGAGTGAACCAGGCTTGTAGAACGGCGCCCGCGCCAGTGGCGATCCGCTCGCGAGGGCGCAGGGCCACAACCTTCTTCGTGCCCAGGAACGCCGCCAGTTGATCGACCAGCTTGGGGTGGCAGCGGACCGGCGCCTTGATCACGGCGTGAACCCTGTCCAGACCGCCGATGTGGTCGGTGTGGCCATGGGTGATGACTATAGCCGTTATCCGTGGGCGCCCGAGCTCCCTGTAAGCCTTGAGTATCTGCCGAGTCCACTTCCTATCCTGTTCTCCAGAATCCACTAGCACCATCTCACGCTTGGGGTCGCCGACAAAGTAGATGTTCGTGCCGCCCGGGTGAAAGGCATGGGTGTCCGCAATGTGAAGCCGGTACACGTGGGGTGTCAGTTGCTCCACGGCATCCTCGCAACCCTCCAGCTAGACTGGCTCCATACGCCGAAGGCCCCACCGAGGGTAGGCTAGAGATTCCAATTGTACACCCAGCGCCTAGCCGCCCTTTGTGGCGTGGCGACCCTTAATGTGGAGTACCAGTCCGGCGCCTGCCAAGGAACGTGGTCTTTCACCAAGCCTACGCTCTACGAACGGTGAGCGGACCCGCCGCTCCCGCGGATCCAGTGAAAGAGCCTGTTGCCCCGCCCGAACGATTCGGGGCGCGGCAAAGTAACCTGGGGGGCTTTGGCGGCGGGTGAGGCAAAGTATTCGGCGCGGCTGCCCTCGGGCTGAGGGCCGCTGTACCTGTTGGAGCGGTGGTGGAGCCGAGGGGATTCGAACCCCTGACCTCCTGCTTGCAAAGCAGGCGCTCTCCCGACTAAGCTACGGCCCCCACGGGTTTCATGATAGCGGGCAGGCCAGGGCCCTGACAAATGGGGTGTGTTCCGCGCCGACCCCTACCCTTACGGAATCTACTCAGGATAGGGCCTAAGAAGGCACCTAGGTGATCAAAAAGGGAGGGGGCCACTCTCGGTGGCCCCCTCCTGGTGTTTCTAGAGCAAGCTGACCTGGCTGTTAGTCCCGCGGCGCTACGATATTGATGATTGTGGAGAAGGTGCCCGAGGCGCCGCCCATGCTGTGGGCCAAGGCCAGCCGCGGGTTCTTGAGCTGGCGCGGCCCCGCCGTCCCGGAACTCTGGTGGTAGGGCTCGCACAAGGACTTGAGCCCGGTGGCGCCTACGGGGTGGCCGAAGCACTTCAGGCCGCCATCGATGTTCACGGGCATCGCCCCCTCGCGGTCGAAGAACCCGGCTCGCACGTATTCGTGGCCCTGGCCATGCTTGGCGAACCCCAGGTCTTCGCAGATGACCAGCTCGTTGACCGTGAAGGCGTCGTGGACCTCGGCGCTGGACAGATCCTTCAAGGGGTCCTTGATCCCCGCCTGCGCGTAGGCGTTCTTGGCGGCCGCCAAGTTCTCCGCCACGCTCACGTAGTCGTATTGCTGGTGGATGGAGTTGGTGGTGTCGCCTACGGCTAGGGCCGAGGCCTTGAGCAGGACGTAATTGTCCTTGAGCTGCCGGGCGATCTCGGGCTTGCAGATGACGGCGGCGGCGGCGCCGTCGATGTTGGCGCAGCAGTCGTAGAGTCCTAGGGGCCAGGAGATCCAGGGGGCGTTGTTGTACTGGTCCCAGGTGATCTCCTTCTGGAAGGCGGCCTTGGGGTTCAGGACGCCGTTGCGATGGTTCTTGATCGCGATGTGGCCCAGGGTCTCCTTGAGCTGCTCGAAGGTGAGGCCGTACTGATGCATGTAGCGCACGGCCATGAGGGCGAAGTTGCCGGGCGGCGCGGTCCCCGCGGAGATGTCTGAGCTGCCCATGCTGCTGCCACCGCGGATGCCCGTGGTGCCGGCGTCTTTCATCTTCTCGGCGCCGGCCACCAGCACCATGTCATAGAGCCCGCCGGCCACAAAGGCAGCGGCGATGCGGAAGGCGTCGCCGCCGGTGGCGCAGGCGTTCTCCACCACGGTGATGGGCATCATGCCAGTTTTGAGGGCGCCGGCGAGCAGTTGGGCGCCGCGCGCGTAGTAGACTCCCAGGAATCCGGCCTGGATGTCCTTGATCTCCACCCCGGCCTCGGTCAGGGCCTCGTTACAGGCCGTCACGAGCATGTCTTCGATGCTCTGGTTCCACAGCTCTCCGGTCTTGGTGACTCCGAAGCCTATGACCGCTACTTTGTCCTTGAAATTCTCCACGTACGATCTCCTTTGCAGAGGACGGCTTGCTCGAAAATTGAACGCTGGTGGCATTGTATACGGCCCGGGCAGCCCCAGGCAAGGGGGTGCGGTGCCCCAGGGGCCTCCTAGTCGTCCCAAGCGCCCGGGCCGATGAGGGGCACGAACCGGCACGCGCCCAGCGCCTCTTGGTGCAGCCCCTGCGCCCCTTTGCTTATCACGACCAGGTCCTGCTCGTGCCGCCCGCCCACCGGGACTACCAGGCGGCCCTCCACGCCCAGTTGGGCGACCAGAGCCGCTGGGACGCTAGGGGCGGCTGCCGCCACCAGGATGGCATCGTAGGGCGCCAGCTCGGGGCAGCCCAGGACGGCGCCCGCCTCGCGGAAGGCCACGTTCTTATAGCCGAGCGCCGCCAGCCGCCGCTGGGCCAGTTGGAGCAGCTCTGGCAGGCGCTCCACCGTCACCACCTCGCGGGCCAACTCCGCCAGCACCGCTGTCTGGTAGCCGCTCCCAGTCCCTACCTCCAGCACCCGGGCCTGCGGTCCCAGGCGCAGGGCCGCCGTCATGAGTCCCACTATGAGGGGCTGGGAGATGGTCTGCCCTGAGCCGATGGGCAGGGGGTTGGTTGGCGTAGGCGAGGTCGAGGGCATCGGAGGCGACGAAGAAGTCGCGGGGGACCCGAGCCATCGCCTCCACCACCCGCTCATCGGCGATCTCCAGGCGGAGCTCTTGAAAGAGCTTCTGCCTTAGCTGCTCCCGGTCGGCGTGGGGCATGGGCGATAGTTCCACCCTGAGGAATAAAGGCGAGTGCGGTAGCAGTATAGGTCAGAGGTAGGTCGCCGCCGCTAGTGTCTTGGCGCAATGGAACCCAATCTAGGAATGAACGAGGTTCAGAAACGTGTTACAATTAGGCCAATCTGTTGGCAGGAGCCTCTGTGGAGTCTCTGGGCTTCCTCGTGGACCTAGCGCTGACCCTGGGAGCCGCTTTGATAGGGGGCACGTTGGCCCGGCTCCTGAAACAGCCGGTGGTGCTGGGGTACCTCCTGGGAGGCATGGCTGTCGGGCCCTACGCCCTGGGGTTGGTGCAGGACGTCGACGAGGTACGGACGCTGGCCACCGTGGGGGTGGTCTTCCTGCTGTTTGGGCTGGGCGTCCAGTTCTCTTTCCGGGAGCTGCGGCGCTACGGCCGGGTGGCCCTCCTCGGGGGCACGCTAGAGGTGGTGGCCACCATCGCTGCCGGCACCGCCATCAGCCGCTTCCTGGGGTTCCCCGCTCTGGAAGCGCTCTTCTTTGGGTCGATGATCGCCATGACCAGCACGGCCGTGGTGCTGAAGATCCTGATGGACCGAGGGGAGCTGGAGAGTCTCCATGGGCGGGTCCTCATCGGGTTCATGATCGCCGAGGACCTGAGCGTGGTGGCGCTGCTGATCATACTATCGGCCCTGGGGAATCCCCAAGGCCACCTGGGCGTGGCCCTCACGGTGGCCGGGTTGAAGGCGCTGGGCGTCCTGGGCGCCGCCTTCTTCCTGGGCACCAGGGTCATCCCCTGGCTGCTGACTCGGGTGGCCAAGGTGCAGTCGCGGGAGCTGTTCCTGCTGCTGCTCATCATGCTGGCCGCCAGCACCGCCTACGTGACCCAGCGGCTAGGTCTGTCCCTGGCCCTGGGCGCCTTCCTAGCGGGGATCATCATCAGCGAGTCCGACTTCGCCCAGGAGACCCTGGCTGACATCGCCCCCTTGCGCGACACTTTAACCACCCTTTTCTTCGCCTCCCTGGGCATGCTGGTGGCCCCCGCGGCCATCGCCGCGGACTGGCGTCTGTTGTTGGCGATGGTGGGGCTGGCGGTGGTGGCCAAGACCATCATCGGCGCTCTGGTGAGTTCCCTCTTCGGCTACGGCAGCCGTACCGCGTTGCTGGTGGGCGTGGGCCTTATCCCCATAGGTGAGTTTAGCTTCGTCATCGCCCAGGCTGGGCTCGCCGACGGCCTTATCTCCGAGCGGCTTTCGAGCCTAATGATGGGGGTGGTGCTCTGCACCGTGCTCCTCGCCCCCTCGGCCCTGACCGGCGCCCAGCGCCTCTACGCCGCCCTTTACAAGAACCGTGTCTTCAGCCGAGTCCTCTCCTGGCGCTCCGATTCCCTGCCGGAGTCCACCGTGGAAGAGCTCCACGACCACGTGGTCATCGTCGGCTACGGTCGGATAGGGATGGAGCTGGCGCGGGCCTTGGGGCGGCGCAAGCTCCCCGTGCTCTGCATTGACCTGGACCCGGTGGCGATCAACGACCTCCGGGTGCTGGGGGTGCCCTACATCTACGGCGACGCCGCCAACCCGGAGGTGCTGGCAAAGGCCTGCCTGGACCGCGCCCGGGTGATGGCGGTCACCTGCCCCGACCCCGTGGGCACGGAGCTCATAGTCCGCGCCGCCAAGAAGAGCTACCCCCGCCTGGACATCGTGGCGGTGGCCCGCCTCGAGCACGAAGACCACGTGGCCCGGCTGCGGGCCCTGGGCGCCGCCGAGGTGGTGCGGCCCCGCTACGAGGCTGCCTTGGAGGTGGTGCGCCATACTCTTCATCGCTACGGCCTCACCGCGGCGGAGCTTCATCATGCGATCTCCGCCCTGCGGGACCAGCCTCCCAGCTATGAGGAGCACCCCTGGGAGGCTGCGGTGCCGGCGGGCGACTATGGAGACGAGGCGCCCCCGGCGCCGGAGCATCTGCGGGTCCGGCGGCGCCGCTGGTACTAGCCGCCAGCCCTGGCGCCAGAGTGACAGCCATGGAGCCTTTCACCTGTCTCGGTTCCTTCGATGGAGCCCTAGCGTGAGGATGCCATCGACCCGCCTACGGCGGGCCCCCTTCCTGGCCAAGGAAGGGGGTAATATCAGGGAGAGAAATCCCGAGTGTCGGGACTTTGGCCCCCGGCCCTTCGCCCGCCTCAGGCGGGCGAAGGGCCGGCTCCGGGAGGACCCATCTGCACCCCCTCCCGCCGCAGGCGGGCCCGTAGGATGCCCTTTTTTGTGCAAGCTCAGCCATGGTTAAAGCCCAGGGTAGGTCGGCGTCGCGGCGGGTGGGCTTGCCCGTGGCCGAGGTGGTGCGGCGCCTGCACCAGGAGTACGGCGAGCGCCCGCCCCGCAAGCGGCTCCCGCCCATCGATGAGCTCATCGAGACCATCCTCTCCCAGAACACCTCGGACCTGAACTCGGGCCGGGCCTACGCCGGGCTGCTGGGGCGCTTCAGCTCCCTGGGGGCCGTGGCCGAGGCCCCCGAGGCGGAGGTAGTCGAGGCGATAAAGGTGGGCGGGCTGGCCCGGATCAAGGCGCTCCGCATTCAGGCGGTGCTGCGGGAGGTGCTAAAGCGGCGGGGAGACCTGGACCTAGGGTTCCTGGCTGGTCTGCCTCTGGAGGAGGCCCGGGCCTGGCTGCGCTCGCTGCCCGGAGTGGGGCCGAAGACTGCGGCCTGTGTGCTGCTCTTCTCCCTGGGACTCCCCGCTCTGCCCGTGGACACCCATGTGTTCAGGGTAGGGCAGCGGCTGGGGCTGCTGGGACCCAGGACGACGCCAGACCAGGCCCACCCCATCCTGGAAAGCCAGGTGGCTCCCCGGGAGGTCTACGCCCTGCACATGGGGCTGATAATCCATGGGCGTCAGGTCTGTCATGCGCGGCGGCCGGAGTGCGGGCGTTGCATCTTCGCCGACCGCTGCCCCGCGCGGTCGCTGTTGAAGGCAGCCGCCGGGTCCGCGGCGGGGCCGGTAGGGTAGCCTGACGGGCGAGGGCGTGGCGTTGGATATGGAGATAGGGACCGTCCTGGCGCTCAGCGCCCTGGTCTTGATGGTGGCGGCCCTCTATTCTTCGGTGGGTCATGGAGGCGCCTCCGGTTACCTCGCCGTCCTCTCCTTGTTCGCCTTCGCCCCCGTGCAAATGGCCACTACCGCCTTGGTGCTGAATGTCCTGGTGGCCGTGGCGGGGGTGGTAGCATTCTGGCGGGCAGGCCATCTTTCCTGGCGGCTTTTGTTGCCCTTTGCCATGGCCTCGGTGCCTGCTGCCTTCCTGGGTGGCCTGCTCGGTATCAAATCAGAGGCGTATAGCCTCTTGTTGGCCGCGGTCCTGGCCTTCGCGGCCCTCAGGCTGGGCCTGCGAATCGAGCCGCGAGCGTCCGCAGAGGTTCCACGCAAGCCTCCCCTGGGGGTGGCCTTGACGACGGGTGGGGTGCTGGGCTTCCTTTCCGGCGTCGTTGGCGTCGGCGGCGGGATATTCCTTAGCCCGCTCCTGATCCTGTGGGGGTGGGCCACCATCAAGACCACGGCCGCCGTTTCCGCGGGCTTCATCGTGGTCAATTCTCTCAGCGGGCTGCTGGGTCGCGCCCTGAGCGGAAACTTCGAGATTGGCGCCCTGGCGTTCCTGATACCGGTGGCGTTCGTGGGCGGGCTGCTGGGGTCCTACCTAGGGGCGCGCCGGTTTTCGGGCTTGCTGTTGCGGAGGCTCCTGGCCGTCGTGCTGGCGGTGGCCGCTGTCAAGCTGGTGCTGACCGCGCTCTCTTAGCCTAGAGTTTCACGAGCCTGGCGTTGTAGACATCGGGGATGGCCCGGATGCTGGCGAGCTGTTCCTGGTTGATGGGCTCGTCCAGGCCCACGATCATCATGGCGCGGCCCCGTGGCCGCTCCCGCCCCACTTGCATGGAGCTGATGTTGATGTCGTGCTGCCCGCAGACGGTCCCTACCTGGCCGATCATCCCCGGCCGGTCGGTGTGGTGGGAGAAGAGCCAGTAGCCGCCGGTGGGAACCAGGTCAACCCAGTATCCGTCCACCTGGACGATGCGGGACTTGCCCTGGAAGACGGTCCCGGCCGTGGTGCAGGGCCCTCCCGTGGCCGCCACCTCGACGGTGATCAGGCTGTTGTAGGCCTCGGCGCTGGCCTCCGTGAGCTCGCTGAGACGCAGCCCGTGAGCTTGGGCGATGAGGGAGGCGTTGGTCACCGTCACCCGCAGTTCGCTCGCGCTCTCCAGGAGCCCGCGCAGGACGGCGGCGCGCAGCACCGCGGTGGGATGGGCCGCCACCTCGCCCTGATAGCGTATGGTGACCGCGTTTAGTTGCCCCTCCGCCAATTGCCGGGCCAGGCTGCCCAGGGCCAGACACAGGGGGACGAAGGGCCCCAGGGCGGCCATCGCCTCGGGAGGCACCAAGGGGGCGTTCACGGCGTAGCGGGCCGGGCGTCCCTGCAGCACCTCGATTACCTGCTCCGCCACGTCCGTGGCCACGCTGGTCTGGGCCTCGGCGGTGGAGGCGCCCAGGTGGGGCGTGACGATTACCTTGGGGTGGCCCACCAAGGGGTGGCTGGGCGGCGGCGGCTCTTGCGTGAAGACATCCAAGGCGGCGCCCGCCACTCTCCCCTCGTCCAGGGCCTGCCGTAGCGCCTCTTCGTTGATGATGCCGCCCCGCGCCACGTTCAGCAGTCGCACCGTGGGCTTCACCAGCCGCAGCTCCGGCTCCCCGATGAGGCCCTTGGTGCCCTCTCCCAAGGGGGTGTGAACGGTGATGAAGTCGGCCTGACGCAGGACCTCCTCCAGGCTGGTTAGCTGCACGCCGAGCTGCTGGGCCAGGGTATCGGAAACGAAGGGGTCGTGGCCCAGCACTCGCATCTTGAAGGCCAGGGCCCGGCGGGCCACCTCGGAGCCCACTCGTCCCAGCCCGAAGACTCCGAGCACCTTGTTGCGCAGCTCCACGCCCGTGAACTTGGCGCGGCTCCACTCCCCGGCCTTGAGCGAGGCGTGGGCCTGGGGCAGGTTGCGCG
>SHYM01000060.1 GCA_009692805.1 Dehalococcoidia bacterium
GCAAGGCGCACATCAGCGCCAGGTCCTCGATGCCGTGGGCCGAGGCGCCGTCCTCGCCGGCGGTGATGCCGGCGTGGGTGCAGACGATCTTCACGTTGTGGTGGGGCTGGGCGATGGAGAGGCGTATCTGGTCGAAGGGACGGCAGACGCCGAAGACGGCGAAGGTGCTGGCGAAGGGGATCTTCCCCTGGGCCGCCAGGCCGGCGGCGATGGACATCATGTTCTGCTCGGCGGCGCCCAGGTCGAAGAAGCGCGCGGGGAACTCATGGGCGAAGTAGGTGGTCATCACCGACTTGTTCAGATCGCCGCCCAGGACGACGATGTCGGGGTTCTCGCGCCCCAGCTCCAGGAGCGTGCGGCCGAAGGTGTCGCGGGTGGAGGCGGTCTTAGGGGTGGATGCAGTGGTCATCAGTCCACTTCCCTCAGTCCTCTCCCCCAGGGGGAGAGGACAATCTGGACCGCTGCTTTCGGTTTGCTTGCGGCTGGGTGAGCTACCCTAGCCGCGGGCCTAGTCAACTAGCTCCCGCAGGGCTTGCTGGTACTGCTCTTTGTTGGGGGCCTTGCCGTGGAAGTCGGGGTTGTTCTCCATGAAGCTCACGCCCTTGCCCTTGACGGTGCGGGCGATGATGCATGCCGGTTGCCCGCGCACGGCCTGAGAGGCCTCCAGGGCGCCGACCACCTGCGCCAGGTCGTGGCCTTCTACCTCCTGGACGTGCCAGCCGTAGGCCAGCCACTTGTCGGCCAGGGGCTCCAGTTCCATGACCTCGCTGGTGAAGCGGTCGTTCTGGATGCGGTTGCGGTCGACGATGGCCGTGAGGTTGTCCACCTTGTGGTGAGCGGCGGCCATCGCCGCCTCCCAGACCTGGCCTTCGTCGCACTCCCCGTCGCCCAGGAGGACGTAGGTGCGGTAGGAGCGCCCGTCCAGGCGCGCCGCCAGGGCCGCGCCGATGCCGAAGGAGAGCCCCTGGCCCAGGGAGCCGCCCGACATCTCCACGCCCGGCGTTTTGATGTGGGCGTGGCCCTGAAGGCGGCTGTTCAGCTGGCGGAAGCTCTGGAGCTCCTCCAGAGCGAAGTAGCCGGCCTCGGCCAGAACGGCATACAGGCCGGGGCAGGCGTGGGCCTTGCTGAGGATGAAGCGGTCGCGGTCGGGCCACTTGGGGTCATGGGGGTTGTGGCGCAGGACCCGAAAATAAAGGGCGACCAGGATATCGGTCTCGGAGAGGGAGCCGCCGGGATGGCCGCTGCCGGCCCGATAGGTCATCTCCACGATGTGGCGGCGCACCCGTCGGGCGACGGCCGCTAAATCCGATAGCCCCAGCGCAGGCGTCGGCGCTGAGGCGGCAGTGGGTCGGGCTGGCGTAGTCACGTACTCTCTCTAGCTCCAGTAGACGATGAGTGGCGGCAAATTATAGCACCTGAGTTTTAGGGGTGTCCAACGCCTGTCCATTCGCTGCGGGCGCGGGCCGCCGGGCCAGATAGGCTACAGCTCGGCCCCAGTGAAGGCGCGAGAGAAGAAGCTCAGGAAGGGGTCCAGCACGGCGCTCAGGGGGCTGTAGGGCGTTACAAAGCCAATCAGCAGCACCACCAGGAGTATGCCCGGGCCCCAGGGCTCCAGGCGCGCGAAGGACGCCGCCGCCCGCTGGGGGAGCAAGCCCAGGGCCACCTTGAAGCCGTCGAGGGGCGCCAGGGGGATCAGGTTGAACACCGCCAGGATGATGTTGATAACCACCATGTACACCAGCAAAAGCTCGGGCGCGCCCGAGGTCACGAGACCCATCTTCAAGGGCAGGCCGGCAAGCCCAGCGATGACCAGGTTCGTCACGGGGCCCGCCGCAGCGGTCAGGGCCATGCCCAGCTTGGGGCCGATGCGCATGGCGTAGGGGTTGATGGGGACCGGCTTGGCCCAGCCGAAGCCTGCCAACAGCAGCAGCAGGGTGCCCATCGGGTCCAGGTGCGCCAGGGGGTTCAGGGTAAGCCGCCCGGCGCGCTGGGCCGTGCGGTCGCCCAGGCGGTAGGCTACCACGCCGTGGCTGAACTCGTGGAGAGTAAACCCTATCAGCAGGGTGATGACCAGCGCGGCCAGGATGGAGAAGAACGCAGCGGGGTCGCGCGACAGCAGGTCGAGATCGCGCAGGAGCATCCCTAAAAGCTCAGGAACCGCAGGTAGCCGGTGTACTGGGTGAAGCGGTCGGTGAATACCAGCACGCCCAGGACAATGGTGAGGACCCCGCCCAGGGCGCCCCCGTAGGCGGGCCAGCGGCCCGGCGCGAAGCGGTGCAGGGTGATTCCAGCCAGGGCGCCGAGGGCTAGCAGAGGCGTCATCAGACCCAGGGTCCAGACGGATAGCAGCCCGGCGCCGGCGCCGCCGGTGGCGGGGTCGGCCGCCAGGGTCAGCACCTGGGAGAGTGTCCTGTCCACGCAGGGGGTCCAGGCGGCGGCGACGGCGAAGCCTACCAGCGCCGCAGCCCCCAGGCGCCAGCCGCCGGGCGCCCGCCAGTCCCTGCTACCCAAGCGCAGGCGGAACCGCAACAGGCCCACGGCTGCCAGCCCTACGGCAAAGAGCACTATGCCGCCGACCCAGGCCACCCACTCCCGCCCGTCGTAGAGGGCCCGGGAGAGCCCCCCCAAAGACGACCCCAGGGCGGCGAAGGCGACCAGGAACCCCACGGCGAAGGTGAGGCTGTTGCCCAAGAGCAGTTGCCCTGCTTGGCGCGGCGTCCCCGTCAGGCTGGAGCCCGCCAGGAAGGCGAGGAGGGCAGGGGTAAGCACCAGGGCACAGGGGAGGCGGATGGCGGCCACCCCCGCGGCGAAGGCTTCGACTATAGAGACGCTGTCAGGCATGGGGCTGCCCTGGGGAGCCGTCCATCAGCCCCGTGGACCCGCTCATCAGAACGAATAGCGCTCCTCTTTCCACGGATCGGCGTCGTTGTGGTAACCGCGGACCTCCCAGAACCCGGGCTGGTTATCGGCGGTCAGGGCCAGCCCGCCGATCCACTTGGCGCTCTTGTAGGCGTAGCGTTTGGGCACCACCACCCGCACCGGCCCGCCGTGCTGGGGCTCCAGGTCGCGCCCGTCATGCCGGTGGGCTATCAAGACGTCGGCGTCCAGCATGGACGCCAGCGGCAGGTTGGTGGTGTAGCCGCCGTAGCAGTACATGGCGACATACCTGGCCTCGGGGCGCAGGCCGGCCTCTTTCATCAGGTCTAGGAAGCGCACCCCCTCCCAGGCGTTGTCGAAGCGGCTCCAGCCGGTGACGCAGTGGAAGTCGGCGGTCATGGTGGTCTGGGGGAGCGCCAGGAACTGCTGCCAGTCCAAGTCCAGCTCCCGCTCGAGCAAGCCCACGACCTTAAGCCGCCAGCGGTCCGTGGGGACGACAGGGGTATCGCCGTAGGTCAGGACGGGCCACTTCTCGGTCAGGGACTGACCGGCCGGGAGCCTCCCCGCCAGCCGGGCCGCGGCCGTCGCCTTCTTAGCCTCGCCCGCGCCGAAGAACGCCATGAGACTCCCCTTTCACTACACCCTCAGTCTAACGGACGCGGGACGGCGCGCCAAGCGGCGGGGATGGATCTGGCTCTCACCTGAGGATGCCGTCCACCATCCCCCTGGCCGCCTTCCTACTAGCCAGGAAGGGGGTAGTACATAGGGGAGAGGAAGGGGGACACCCCCTTCGACCCCCGGCAGATCCCGAGCATCGGGACTCTGCACTCCCATATTGACGGCAGGATGCGGCTCGCGTGCGGGGCTGCCTTGCCCCAGGTAAACCACGGCGCTGGCGATGCTACCGAACTTGATCTGGGCTCTTCGCGCCAACGCTCTTGTCCCTGCGGCGGAAGGAGCGGAAGCGGTGCGTGGTCAGCGCCTTCCAGCGTTGGAACTTCTCCTCGTCGGTGAGCATGGAGAGCAGGCTGGAGATATAGCCGATGTCATAGGGATCCAGGGCGGCCCGGTAGGCGGCGCGGCTCTCGGGTCGGCCGTCGCGGAACCAGCGCATCTCGTCCTCCAGCAAGAGCAGGAGCAGCTTGAGTTTCTGCGCCCGGCGCTTGGCCTCCACCCCCAGCCTGGCGTCGACCTGGGTACCCTTGGCCGCCAGCGCCTGCTCCCCGCGCGGCGCAGGTTTCATCAGGGGCAGGGTCCCACCGAGAAGCGCCTGGATGCGCTGCTCCGAAGCGCGGCTCAGCTTTGCTCTGGGCCGCGGGCCCAGCCAGCCCTTTACCGTGCTATACGGGACTTCGAGGCGGGCCGCGATCTCCTGGCGCGAAAGCTGGTGCTCGGCGGCGTAGCTGCGTAGCTGCTCCAGTAGAGGGTGCATGTCACCTATTGTACAGGCGGCAGTCCAGGCGCCATCGCCGGGGCCTAGCGCAGCCCTCGAAAGAAGGAGCGCACGTCCTGGGCCAGCAGCAGGGGCAACGGGTGCGGTCCCTTCCCACGCTCGTGGATAAAGTGCAGCCCGTGCCCGTCTACCCGAGCCCGGTAGTGGTGGAAGCGATTGAGGGATGCTTCCTGGGAACGCCAATCGTAGCGCCGGAGCCAGTATCCGGCCAGCTCCTTGATATAGCTCAGGCTGGCGCCGTAGGTCCAGTCGGAGGCCGCGACTTCCCCTGGCCAGCGGGTGCGGAGAAGCCGCTCCCGTAGGTCGACCAGGGTCGCGTCTGGCACGTTGACGACGAAGGGCTCGGGCGGCGACACGGCGGCCTCCTGCGCTCGGCGACAGATCGTGTCGAGCCGGGTCCCGCCGGGCTAAATGTCTAGATTGCGGACGGAGGTGGCGTAGCGTTCGATAAACGCCTTGCGGGGCTCCACCTCGTCGCCCATGAGGGTGATGAATATCTGGTCGGCGGCGATGGCGTCGTTGACCTCCACCCTCAGCAGCGTCCGCTCCTGGGGGTCCATGGTCGTGTGCCAGAGCTGCTCGGGGTTCATCTCGCCCAACCCCTTGTAGCGCTGGATCTCGACCTTCCTGGGGGCCTTCTTGCCCTTGTCCTTGTCAGCCAGCTGCTTCACCGTAGCATCCCGCTCGGCCTCGGAGTAGACGTAGTACTCGTCCTTCCCCTGCGCGACGCGGTAGAGGGGGGGCTGGGCGATGTAGACGTAGCCGCCCTCGATGAGCTGTCGCATCTCGCGGAAGAAGAAGGTCAGCAAGAGGGTGCGGATGTGAGAGCCGTCCACGTCGGCGTCGGTCATGATGATGATGCGGTGGTAGCGCAGGCGCGCGGCGTCGAAGTTCTCCCGGATGCCGGTGCCCACGGCGGTGATGATGTTCCTGATCTCCTCGTGAGAGAGCATCTTCTCGGGGCTGGCCTTCTCCACGTTGAGGATCTTGCCTCGCAGGGGGAGTATGGCCTGGAAGGCGCGGTCGCGGCCCTGCTTGGCGGAGCCGCCAGCGGAGTCCCCCTCCACCAGATAGAGCTCGCTCCTGGCAGGGTCCTTCTCGGAGCAGTCGGCGAGCTTGCCGGGCAGGCTGCCCCCTTCCAGGGCGCTCTTGCGGATCACCAGGTCGCGCGCCTTGCGGGCGGCCTCGCGGGCCTTGGCTGCGGTGAAGCACTTATCGATGATGCGGCGGGCGTCGGTGGGGTTCTCCTCCAGATACTGGACGATGGCCTCGGCCACCACCGCCTCTACGTGGGCCTTGACCTCTGGGTTGCCCAGCTTGCCCTTGGTCTGGCCTTCGAATTGTGGCTCCTTGATCTTGACGCTGACAACGGCGGTGAGGCCCTCCCGAACATCCTCGCCGGAGAGGTTGGCCTCGCTGTCCTTCAGGAGTCCGGCGCGGCGAGCGTAGTCATTGAGGCCACGGGTGAGGGCGGCCCGGAAGCCCGTCAGGTGGCTGCCGCCATCCACGGTGTTGATGCAGTTAGCGAAGGCGAAGACCACCTCGGAGAAGCCATCGTTGTACTGGAGCGCCATCTCCACCAGGGTGTCGTTGACCTGCTTGAGGACATAGATGGGCCTGGCGTGCAGGGTGCCGCGGGCGCGGTTCAGGTGGCGGACGAAGCTGGCGATGCCACCCTCGAAATAGAAGGTGAGCTCCTTGTCCTCGCGCTCGTCGCGGAAATAGATCGCCAGTCCCTTGTTCAGATAGGCCAGCTCGCGGAAGCGCTCCGCCAGGGTCTCGAAATCGTAGTCCAGCGCGGCGAAGATCTCGCTATCGGGGAGGAAGGAGATCACGGTGCCAGTGTGGTCGGTCTCGCCCACCACCTGGAGCTCCGTGGCTTTCTTGCCGCGGCGGAACTCCATCTGATAGACCTGGCCGTCACGGTGCACCCGCGCCCGCTCCCAGGAGGAGAGGGCGTTGACCACGGAGCCGCCGACGCCGTGGAGGCCGCCCGAGACCTGGTAGCTCTTGCCCCCGAATTTGCCTCCAGCGTGGAGGGTGGTCATCACCGTCTCCAGGGCCGAGAGGCCCGTTTGAGGGTGGGTGTCCACGGGGATGCCGCGGCCGTTGTCGGTGACGGTGACCACGTTGTCCTTGCCGATGACTATTTCCACGTGGGTGCAGGCGCCGGCCATGGCCTCGTCCACGGCGTTGTCCACGATCTCGTAGACAAGGTGGTGCAGGCCCTTCTGGTCGGTGGAGCCCACGTACATGCCGGGCCGCCGCCGCACCCCCTCCAGCCCCTGGAGGACCTGGATGTCGCGAGCAGTGTAGTCGCTTGCCTTCACGGTCTCAACCATGGGATCAACCGCTCCTTTCGCTGGCTGGCACCCCCTGAATGCCGGCCCGGTCCCGATAGAAGACGAGCGTCCCCGCCATGACGCCGGTCCCAATGTAGGCGTTGCCCAACATGGCCACCAGAGCACCTACGGGGTGGCCAGTGATGAGCCGCCAGGCCAGGGGTGTCCCTTGGAGGATGAGATTAACCAGGATGAACAGCCCCAGGGCTGGCCAGAAATGGCCCCTGACCAGTAACACGCTACGCCGTATGGCCTCGGCGGGGCTGCTGCGGCTTAGGAAGAGCGCCTTGTCGGCCAGGGAGAGGTATAGGAGGGCCCACAGGGCCAAGGCCGTGGCCAGGAAAACCACCAGGGCCGTCAAGGGCGCGGCCACGGCGGCGAGGATGGTCGCGAGCAGGGCCAGGGATATCCCTGCCAGGAGAAGGAGGAAGCCTACCAGCAGGATATAGCCCCCGAAGCGCGCCGTGGCGGGCAGCAGCTCACGCCGCAACTCCCCCAGCCGGTTGCGCCCGTCGCGCACCGCCTGGGCCAGAGGACCCAGAAAGAGGGCCACCGCCAGGAAGCCCGCGAGCGCCAGGCCCAGCACGACCGCGGCCAAGGCCCCCCAACTCTCGATTTCAGCGGGCGCCGCGTCCCCGATGGCGCCGCCAGCCTGGATGGAGCCGGCGAGGGTGGGCAGATACCAAGTTAGGAGATTCAACAGATTGATACCCTTTGCTTGGGCCTGGAACTGGGCCCATTGCTCCTGGGACTTCTGGAGCTGCTGCTCATCCAACGGGCGCTGACCCGCCGCCTGCTCCACGGTCCTTTCGACCGAGGAGATGGCCCGCTCGACCAGCGGCCCGGCGGTCACGGGCGGGCTCAGCCAGAGGGCCAGGTCGAGGATAAGAGGCAACGCAACCAGCCAAAGGCGACGATTTACGACGGAGAAACCCCCGCCGAGGCTGTCGATTAGCCCTGGTAACGGCTTTTGGGACATGCTCGGAAGCCCGTCGCTAGCCCCAGCTTTATGCACCTGGGTTATTCTACCACAATGGGGGGGCTGGCAACAGTGCCTAAGCGAACTTCGTAGAAAAGGATCTTATAGCAGTTCTTGATTTCGGTTCGAGATTACGTATAGTGGACGTGCGGTGATATCCCCTAGCTCGGGCTAGCTGCCCGGACGCTCTGTGAGGCGGTTTGTGCTCAAGCACCAGGAGCTGCTGAAGGTCAGACGCGGCTTGCGTCTCGCGGTCGGCGAGGGCATGGCCGGCATGACCATGCTGCGACTGGGGGAGCAGTACTTCCCTCCCCTGGCCCTGGCGCTGCAGGCGTCCTCGGCGCAGATAGGCCTCCTTACTAGCATCCCGAACCTGGCGACGGCGGCCAGCCAGTTGGAGGCAAAGCAACTGCTGGGGAAGTTGGGGGGCCCCAAACGGCTCTTCGTCCTGGCGGCGCTGCTGCAATCGGTCTCGATCCTGGCCATCGCCCTCTGCGCGTTCCTGCCCATCGAGGGAAAGCTGTGGTGGCTCATCGGCCTGGTGACCCTGTTCGCCCTCTTTGGGGGCCTGGCGGCCCCCGCCTGGGGCGGGCTCATGGCCGAGCTGATCCCGGCCCGGTTGCGGGGGCGATACCTGGGCCAACGCAACGCCCTGGCGGGCCTGGTAGCGGGAGGCGCCGCCATGGGGGCGGGAGCCCTGCTCCTGGTGCTATCGGAGCGGGCGATGCTGGGCTTCCTCATCATCTTTGCCGCGGCCTTCCTTTGCCGGGTGTTCTCAGGGCTGATCTTCTCGAAGATATACGAGCCCTCCGCCAAGACCATGGGCTCGACCTTGCCGCAGGCCCCGGCAACCAAGGCGGTGGATCAGGCTAACCTCTGGCGTTTCCTTATGTTCGTTTTCGCGCTGAATTTCGCCGTCAGCTTGGCAGGGCCCTTCTTCGCCGTGTACCAACTGCGTGAGCT
>SHYM01000061.1 GCA_009692805.1 Dehalococcoidia bacterium
TCCTCATCGAGCCCGGCCAGCTGGCGGAAGCGCTTCTCCGACCCGGCGCCCGCGAAGCTGACGCCGCCGCTGCGGTTATAAAACGCCCGCACCCCTCGGTCCCGCAGCAGGTAGGACAGGTATTCCCGCAACGAGACGTAGCGCCCTTCCAGGGGGAAGTAATCGCCGATGTTGAAATGGAGCAGGAACAGGCTGGCCACGCCAGCCCGTAGCTTGTCCAGCAACTCCTGTGCCCAGGGAGGTGTTGAGGCGGCGCTCATGGCGATGGCAGCGTAGCATGAGCCCCCTGGGGCGTCAACGAATCTAGCGTGGCGGCCTTGGAGCCGTGCCACGATATTAGGAGCCCAGTGGCGGTCCGGTGCCTTTTGTCCAGGCCGGCAACTGGAGCGGCGCGGCGAGTCTTCGAAGAGACGCTGGCCCTAGGTGGACCCCTGGGCCTGCTCTCAAGAGATGGCCGACCCGGCCAGCAAGGAGCACCTGGGCAGTTGCGGTATTTCGTTGACAAGACTGGGATGGCTACCATACAATACTACTGATGCTGCCCGCCTTCGCGGGCGCGGGACAGGTATTTTTTATTAGCCGCGAGCGGGGACTTGCGGTGCGCCTGTCCGACGGCTGGTCTAGCCCCGATTGCCAGCATGGGGCGGTAGGAGGTTCGGTGGTCACTCAGACCAAAGCAATCAAGCGGGTCGTCCTCGTGGCGCCGAAGTCCACGGGCGGCAACTTCGAGTACGTGGCCATATTCAGGCAGGGGCTACTCTACTTGTCCGCCGCCCTGGGTCAATGGCAAGGCGACTACCTTTACGAGCGCGAGGTCTGGTTGGAGGACCGCGTCGGCCAGATAGACCTCGAGAAGGACCTGGAAGGCACCGACATTCTCCTGGTAACGGCGCTCATCAACGAGGCTCCCCGCGCTTACGAGATCGCCCGCCTAGCGCGGCTCTACCACCCACAACTGCGGATCGTCGGCGGTGGCCCCCACATGGGCCCATTGGCCGAGGAGACGCTGCGCACTACCGGCATGGACGCCGTGGTGATGCGCGAGGGCGAAGACGTCATCGGCCCCCTGTGCGACCTGCTACTTCGCTACCAGGGCGCCGACCGCACCCAAGCGCTTCACAAGTTCTCCGGCATCGCGTTCCTAGACGACGGGCACTACGTGGAGAATGCCCGCCACAACGTCATCGCGCCCAACTACGTGGAGCTGCCGGACTACTCCTCGGTCAAGGACCTGACCCCAGCCAACCCGCTGGCGGCCGGCATCATCGAGACTGTGCGTGGCTGCACCGAGAAGTGCACCTACTGCCAGGTTATCCAGCAGTTCTTGGGCTACCGCATGGTCCCCCGCGAGACCGAACTGCGCCGCCTGGCCCAACTGCGTCGACTGGCCGAGGACGGCCTTATCTATACCGCCAAGGACGGCCGCTTCAGCGTGTTCGTCTCGGACGACCTGCATCCCCCGCCGCTGCGGGCCGTCAAGTACCGCGACGAGCGGCTGGCGCGCCTGCGCGACTGGAAATCCCACACCGAAGGCATGTGGCTTATCGGCCAGTCCCGCGCCGAGATCGGACAGGACCCGGAGATCGCCCAGGCCATGCGCGAGGCCGGCTTCGCCATGCTCTACGTGGGGGTGGAATCGAGCAACGCCAAGAACCTGGAGTTGGTGCGCAAGCGCCAGGACCCCACTCAGGTGCACCGCGACCTGACGCGGCTCAACGAGCTAGGCTTCATCGTGGCCGCCATGACCATGATCGGGCTCCCCTATGACACTGAGGAGTCCATCATGGAGATGGCCCAGTGGGTGCGGACGGTCAGCCGCTATCAGACCGCCAACTGGCTCACCCCTTTGCCCGCCACACACAACTGGCACGACCTCACGCCCTTAGATGAAGACGGCTCCCTCCTGCCCGCGGGCAAGATGCGACCATACCATCTCTACACCGGCAAGCAGCTCGTCCATCAGGACGAGCGCTGGACTCTGCAGCAGTCGCGGGAAATGTACGCCCAGTATACGGGGCGGCTGCGGCCGGTGGACGCCCTCTACGAGCGCATCTTCCGGATGTTCCGCAGCCGGGCCTACTACGAGACGCTGGAGCGCCGGCAGCAGTACAATGAGGCGCTGACCCGCAGCCGCCAGGACGTGGCCGGCGCCTATACACTGGCCCACCAGACCAGCCCCGCCAGCAGCCCGCTGGGCAATAGCTTCGCCGCCGCTCTGACCAGGCTCTATGACACCGTGTCTTTGCGCTTGGACCAGCTAGAGAAGTCCTTGGCCGCCAGCCTCGCCGACCTCACCATCCAGGCCTCCGCCCCTGGCACAGGCGACCACCTAGCCGCGCGGCTGGGGCAGCTCCAGCACAGCACCATGGCGGAGCTAAAGCGGTTGCGTGAGCGCACCGCCGGCAGCGTCGCTGAAGCCTGGAAGCCCTCCGGAGCGCCCGAGGCGGCTCAGGGTTTGGCACCGGCGCGGCTGGAGCACCTGGGGCAGTCCCTGTCCCTTGGCCTGGGCGAGTTCCGGGACCGGGTCTCCCGCCACATCGGCGAATGGCGGGAGAACGTCACCACCAGCCGGGCCGAGCTACAGGAGGCGTTGACGGCCAGGACGGCGGAGATGCAGGACTCCCTCGCGACTCGCATCCGCGACCTGGGGCAGGCTGTGACCCAGCACCTGACCGAGCTGCGCGCCACCCAGGTCTGAGGTTCTTTAGTTAGCCGCGGCGACCCTGGGGTGCTTACTTTCTGTCCCGCCGCGGTGATCCCTTTCCGGGCAGTCTTCCCCGGCTTCCGAGACCTGGCTTAATATGCGCGCTCAACCTCTCTCTGGCTGCCGCGCTGACCCCTGGAGGCCCTTGTGGTGACTGTTTCCTCCCCGCCTTCCGCCCGCCGGGTGGTCGTGACGGGCATGGGCGCCATCTCCCCCATCGGCAACGATGTGGTGAGCCTGTGGGACTCCCTGGTCCACGGGCGTTCGGGCATCGCCCCCATCACCAGCTTCGACACCGCTGGCTTCGAGACCACCTTCGCCGCTGAGGTCAAGGGGTTTGATCCCACGGCCTACATGGACCGCAAGGACGCGCGGCGGCTGGACAGGTTCATCCAGTTCGCGGTGGCGGCCGCGCTGCAGGCAGTCCATCAGTCCCGGCTGGTGATCAACGGGGAGATCGCCCCCGAGGTCGGCGTCCTCATCGGCAGCGGCATCGGGGGGCTGGCCACCCTCTCTGAGAACCTGGAGATCCTGCGCGCCAAGGGCCCTCGGCGAGTCAGCCCTTTCCTGATCCCCATGATGATCCCTGATATGGCGGCGGGCCAGGTCTCCATCGTTTTGGGGGCCAAGGGTCTGAACTACTGCATCACCTCCGCCTGCGCCAGTGGCGCCGACGCCATCGGCACCGCCTTTGAGACGCTGCGCCGGGGCGACGCCAAGGCGATGATCACCGGGGGCAGCGAGGCCCCTATCACCCCCATTGGCCTGGCGGGCTTCCAGCAGGCCGGCGCGCTCTCCCGCCGCAACGACGACCCCCAGGGGTCCTCGCGGCCCTTCGACGCCCAGCGGGACGGCTTCGTCCTGGGCGAGGGCGCCGCCATCCTGGTCCTGGAGGAGCTGTCCTTCGCCCTGGAGCGGGGCGCCCCTATCTTGGGTGAGGTCATAAGCTATGGGCAAGCGGGCGACGCCTACCACATCACCTCGCCGGCGCCCCAGGGCGAGGGCGGCGCCCGGGCGATGGCGCAGGCCCTGCGGAAAGCGGGCCTGCGACCGGACCAGATCGACCACATCAACGCCCACGGCACCTCCACCGTCTTGAACGACAAGTACGAGACGGCCGCCATCAAGGCGGTATTCGGGGAGGCGTCCTACGGCATCCCCATCAGCGCCACCAAGTCCATGAGCGGCCATCTCATCGGCGCCGCAGGGGCCCTGGAAGCAGTCGCCTCTATCCTGGCCATCCAGCACAGCCTCCTGCCGCCGACCATCAACTACCAGGTACGCGACGCCGAGTGCGACCTGGACTATGTGCCCAACGTGGCCCGTCCCAAGCGGCTCACCTACGTGCTCTCCAACTCCCTGGGGTTCGGCGGCCACAACTCGACCCTTATCTTCGCCCGTTACGACCGCTAGACCGGCGGGGCTTTAAGGTGCCAGTGCCCTCAAGCCTTCAGCCCCACACCCCGAGCGAACGCTTCTTCGCTTGCGCCGCCCACGGCAGCATCGCCTTGTCCTGCCTTACCTTTATGGCAGGGGTCCTGGCGCCCTACGTGGCCCTCCTCGTCCCCCTGGTGCTGTGGACCCTCTATGTGCGCCGCTCCCGCTGGGTGGCGTTCAACGCCCTGGAGGCGCTCCTCTATCAGATCATCGTGCTCGCCGGGGGCGTGCTGCTGACGCTGGCGATATTTCGCGCCCTGGGGACTGATGAAATCTGGCTGCTGTCAGTTATCCTGCTGGCCATCCTCTTCCCCTTCAGCCTGCTGGGCCTCTGGGCGGCCAGGCGCGCCCTTCAAGGCGGTGTCTTCCACTACCCGCTCCTCGGGCTCGCCTTACGCCGTCTGGCGGGGCCGAGTTCCTAGAAAGGGTTTACGTGAACCACCCGCGCTGGCAGCTTCGCCCGCCGCCCCCGCCAGAGGCGCTGGCCGCCTTGGGGCCGATGCCCCGCCTGGCCGCCATCCTCCTGGCCCGCAGGGGAATCACGGCGCGCTCCCAGGTCCGTCCCTACCTGGAAGGGGATTCTGAGGTCGCCTGCGACCCCTTCGCACTCCCCGACATGGGCGTGGCCGTCGCCCGCCTCCAAGAGGCCGTCCGCCGGAGCGAGCTCATCGCCGTCTACGGCGACTTCGACGCCGACGGCATCACCGCCAGCGCAGTCCTTGTGGAGGGCCTCGGCGCCGTCGGGCTGCGGGCCATTAGTTACATACCGCACCGCCTGTTGGAGGGACACGGCCTGCGCAGCGAGGCGATCCAGGAGCTGGCCCGCCGCGGCGCCTCCGTCCTGATAGCCGCCGACTGCGGCACCACCTCCCTGGACGAGATCGCCTTCGCCCGCGGGCTGGGCTTGGATGTCATCGTGGCCGACCACCACGTGCCTCCACCCCAGCCCTCCCCTGCCCTGGCGCTGGTGAACCCGCACCGGCCCGACTCGCGCTACCCCTCCCCTGAGCTCGCCAGCGTGGGCATCGCAGTCAAGCTCATTGAAGCGCTATACAGCGCTCAGGGCCGTGGCGGCGCGCCACCGGAGTCCCTTTACGAGCTGGTGGCCCTGGGCACGGTAGCCGATGTGGCGCCCCTGATCGGAGAGAACCGCTATCTGGTGAAGCGGGGCCTCGCCGAGCTCAACCGCACGCAGCGGCATGGCCTGCGCGCGCTGCTTCAGATGGCGGGCCCGCCGCAGCGGGTTGACGAAGAGACCATCGGCTTCGCGCTGGCGCCCCGCATCAACGCCGCCGGACGCCTGGACCACGCCCGGCTGGCGTACGACCTGCTGCTGGCGCCCTCGGCCGCGGCGGCGGAGCCCCTGGCGCGGCGCCTGGACGACCTCAACCGCCAGCGCCAGGAGCAAACGGCGCAGATACTGCAGGAGGCGGAGGCCCAGTGGGCGGCCCAAGCCCAGGAGGAGGCCATCATCATCGTGGGCAGCCCCCGCTTCCCGGCGGGGCTGGTGGGGCTCGCGGCGGGGCGCCTGACGGAGGCATACCATCGGCCAGCCATCGTCATGGAGCTAGGCGCCACCGAGGTGCGGGCGAGCGGCCGTAGCATCGACGAGTTCAACCTGGTCCAGTCCCTGCACCTGCGCCCCGAGCTTTTCCTGCGCTACGGCGGCCACGCCAAGGCGGCCGGCTTCACCACCACCCCTGACCAGTTACCGGCCCTTACGGCGCATCTGCGCCGCCGCGCCCAGGAGGAGCTGGCCGACGTGGAGCTGCGCGCCTCGCTGCCGATCGAGGCCGAGGCGGAGCTGGGGGAACTCACCCCGCGCATTATCGCTCTGCTCCGCTACCTGGCCCCCTTCGGCGAGGGCAACCGGCCCCCCACCTTCCTGACGCAAGGCGTTCAGATTGTGCAGGCGCGCCCTCTGGGAGCGGGCGGGCGACACCTGAGGCTCAAGGTGCGGGACGGAGGGGCAGTCTGGGATGCAATTGGGTTTGGCCTGGGAGCGGCCTCCCTGGCCAGCGGCCAGCGGGCCGACCTGGTGTACACCATCGCCAGTGACAACTGGAACGGAGAATCCAGGGTGCGGCTGAACCTCCTGGATGTGCGCCCGCAAACGGGGTAGCACCTGCCGTGGTAAGGGGCATTGCTCCCTCTGACTCCCTCAACTTGACCGGCAGGATGAGGCCTTTGGTGCAAAGCCGTCCAGGAGTCCATAACAAGGTCGGCTAGCGGGGGCTCCCGGCCAGCGCCCGGGCGAGCCAAGCGCGCAGACGGCGCTTGGTGAAAGGCAGGGTCAAAAGCAGACCCCCCACCGCCACCACCGGGATGACGTCCTTGAAGTCGCGGTTGAGGGTCTCGTCGCTGAGGATATTCACCTCTTCAGGCTGGACGCCCAGGTCTTCCAGCCAATCGCGCACCTCATCGCACAGGGGGCACCCCGGCTTGACGTACAGGCGCACGCCCATGGCTAGGCGATGGGGCGCGGCTGGCGGAAGGAGGTCCGGAAGGCGAGGAAAGGGATGGCTATGGCCAGGATCGCCAGGGAGATGAGCTGTGCCTCCTGGAGCTGCACCAGGTGCAACTGTTCCTGGCGCAGGAAGGTCAGGAAGAAGCGGGCCAGGGCATACAGGGTGATGTAAACGAGGAAGATGGAGCCCGCGGGCTTCAGCCGACCCCATAGCCGCCCGATGATGAACAGGGCTAATCCGTTGGCCAAGATCTCGTAGATGGCCCAGGGATGGGTGGAGAGCCCGCTGGCCACCCAGTCCGGCGGCAGGTAGGCGCCAGGGTGCGAGTACACCACACCCCAAGGCAGGGTGGCGGGGCCGCCATAGGCGTCGCCGTTGATGGTGCACCCGACCCGGCCGACCATCTGGCCCAGGAGCACACCCGGCGCCCCCACGTCGGCCAGCTTGCCAACGTCGTAGCCCCTCAGCTTGGCTACGATCGCCCCCACCACAAACCCGCCGAGGATGCCGCCCCAAATAGCGATGCCGCCGTCCGTGAGGCGCCAGATGGCCCCGAGGTTCTGGGAGTAGAAGTCCCAGCGGTCTACCACGTGGAACAGCCGGGCGCCGACGACCCCTCCCGGTATGGCCCAGAGCGCTACGTTGTAAACCTCGTCGGGGACCATGCCGGCACGCTTCGCCAGGCGCGCGGCTACCAGCACAGCCACCATCACGCCCAGGGCCGTCAGGAGGCCATGCCAGCTGATGGTGAACGGCCCCAGGCTGAAAAGAACGGGGTCCAGGGAGATCGTCATACCCGCTGCCTCCTTTGCCTGCCCCAGTATAGCAACGAGCCCCGCCCAAGGCTTGATGGCGGGCCGCTAAAGCTAGCATCTGCGAGGTGGCGCGACGCCAGGGGCCTCTACATCTGATAAGAGACCCTAGCTAGCTCGTCCGTAATTAACTGTAGATGGGCCTTGACCTTATGCTACAATCGACCGGGGAAAAGCAGTCGGGCATCCGGCGCGTAGCTCTGACTACAGGGAAGATTATGAAAGGGCACATTGAAAAGTTCCTCGGGTATCTTTCACTGGAAAGGGGTTTCTCAGGCAACACCGCCGCCGCTTACCGCAACGACCTAAGCCAGCTGGTGTCCTTCTTGAACGGCCACGTCACCCACCTCGGCGGGGAGCCTCGCTGGTCTGAGATATCGACGGCCGCCCTTGAGGGGTACCTGGCGAATCTCAGCGCCCGGCGATACGCCCCAGCGACGCGGGCCCGCAAGATCGCAGCGCTGAAGTCCTTCTTTGGCTTCCTCAGCGGCGAGGGCTTGGTGGCCAGGGACCCCACCAAGAGCCTGGGCTCGCCCAAGGTTGGCAAGTCCCTCCCCTACTTCCTCACAGAGGAGGAGATGGAGAGGCTGCTGGCCGCGGCGGCGAAGCGCCCCGGCACAGACGGCCTGCGGGACCAGGCGATGCTGGAGCTGCTGTACGCCAGCGGGCTGCGGGTCACGGAGCTCGTGTCTCTGAACCTAGGGGACGTGGTCCACCAAGGCGGCTCGCCCCATGTCCGGTGCTTGGGTAAGGGTGGGAAAGAGCGCCTGGTGCCCATCCATGCGGCCGCAGCCCAGGCGGTGGGCTCCTATGTGGACAGGGGGAGGCCCGCGCTGCTCCGGGCCACTCAAGGGGAGCAGGCCCTCTTCCTCAATCGTCGTGGCCAGCGACTTACCCGTCAGGGGTTCTGGCTGATCCTGAAAGTTTACGCCGAGGCGGCCGGGATCAAGGGGCATATCACCCCCCATACCCTGCGCCACAGCTTCGCCACCCATCTGCTGCACCGCGGAGCTTCCCTGCGCGAGCTCCAGGAACTGCTGGGCCACGCCAACATAGC
>SHYM01000062.1 GCA_009692805.1 Dehalococcoidia bacterium
TCGCGGGCCCGCAGGGGGAACATGTGGCCGGGGCGCAGCAGGTCTTCCGGGCTGGTCTTGGGGTCAACCAGCGCGCGCACGGTGGCGGCGCGGTCGGGGGCGGAGATGCCGGTGGTGGTGCCGTGGCGCGCCTCCACCGTGACACAAAACGCGGTCGTGAGCCGCGAGGTGTTGTCGGAAACCATGGGGGGGATGCGGAGCTGGTCCAGGCGCTGCCCGGTCAGGGCCACGCAGACGAGCCCCCGCGCGTGGGTAGCCATGAAGTTGATGGCCTCGGGGGTCACCTTCTCGGCAGCGAGGGCCAGGTCGCCCTCGTTCTCCCGGTCCTCGTCGTCCACGATGACAACGAAGCGGCCGTCCCGAAAGTCCTTCAGCGCCTCCTCGATGGTCGCCAGGTGGCTGTTTCGAGCGGGCGCCGCGCCCCTCCCATCCCCGGCGTTGCGAATGAGATGTTGCAGGCCTTCCAGGGCCGCCCTAGCCGGCCCCGAGGGCTTACCCTCGCCGCTCTCCCAGCGGCTCACGGTCTCGCGGCGCACGCCGAGGCGTTGGGCCAGCGCGGCCTGGGTGAGCGGGGGTTGGAAGCTCTTGCGGAGCTGCTTGATGGGGTGCGTCTGCTGCATGTTATACAACCTCACATGCCAAGGGCGCCACGAGTAATATACAGCAGGTAGATGTTATATCGTCTCACATAGGCTGTCAAGCGACCATCCCCCTGGCCCCCTGCTTAGCCAGGAAGGGGTAATCTGAAATGGAGAAAGGGGGACACCCCCTTGGGCCCCCGGCAGATCCCGAGCATCGGGACTCTGCACTCCCCCAATTGCCGACAAGATGCCCTTTTCGTGCAGAGGCGGCTTCCCCTAGACGAACCCACGCTCTCGTAGGGCCGTCTCGGTCAGGCCTGCGCCCGCCTGGCCCAAGAGCTGCTCCACGTACTTGGCCAGGATGTCGACCTCCACGTTCACGGGCTCGCCGGGGCGACGGGCGTGGAAGGTGGTGTGCTCCCAGGTGTAAGGGATGAGGGCCACGCTGAACTCCGACGGCGTGCGGTCCACTACGGTCAGGCTGGCGCCGTCGAGGGCGATGAAGCCCTTGGCCACGACGTAGCGCATCAGCTCGGGAGGGGCGCGGAAGCGCGCCAGCACCTGCTCCCCCTGGGGCGTCAAAGAGACCACTGCCGCCGTGCCGTCCACGTGCCCCTGGACAAAGTGGCCCCCGAAGCGCCCCGTCGGCATCAGGGGGCGCTCCAGGTTCACGCGGTCGTCGCGGCGGAGCCGCCCCAGGTTGGTGCGCTTGACCGTCTCGGGCACCACCTCACAGGTGAAGGAGGCGGCCTGGCGGGCGACCACGGTCAGGCAGACGCCGTTGACGGCGATGCTGTCGCTCGCCTTCAGGTCCGACAGCACCAGGGCGCAGCCCACGGTGAGCCGGGGCAGGCGCACCTCCTGGACGGTGCCCATCCCCTCCACGATCCCGGTGAACATCAGCGCTGCTCATCCTCGGTGTGCCCGTTGCGGGGGCTGCGGACCAGGAAGCGCCGCCAGGCGCGCTGGGACCAGCCTACGCGCACCGCGGGCCGCACAGAGCGCGCCAGCAGCCAGGGTCCCGCGGGGGTCTTGATCAACACCAGCCCCAGGAGCCCGGTGAAGAGCGCCATGGCCAGCAGCACCGGGATTAGGACCAGCAACATGGCGATGACAATCAGCGCCGCGGCTAGGATCAGTGTCCCCAGGAGCAGGCCCAGCAGGATGGCCAGGGCCAGCCCCAGAATGACCTCCACCTTGTTCATCGCTCCTTCACCCCTTCGGATACCCTGTGATTAGGATATCATCGCCCAGGGCCTCCGCGCGCATCCGATGCAGGCGCAGCGCCTCGGCGATCCGGCCGACCCCGCGTCCTCCCACCATCGTCGGCGCTTGCAGCCCCCCCAGGATGAGGGGGGCGATGACGGCGTGAAGCTTGTCCACGAGCAGCAAGTCGAAAAAAGACCCCAGGAGCGTGCTGCCGCCCTCCACCAGGACGGAGGTCACCTCGCGCCGCCCCAGCTCCCGGCAGAGCGCGGCCAGGTCCACCCGCCCGTCAGGCCCCGACGTCCCTTCCCAGACCTGAGCGCCCGCCGCCGTCAGGGCCTGGCGCCGCGCGGGGTCCAGGGGCCCGGCCGCGGCGATGAGGACCGCCCCTTTTTCCTGCCACAGCCGCGCGCCGGGCGGCGTGCGACCGTGACTGTCCACCACCACCCGCAAGGGCTGGCGGGCGGCGGCCTCGCCGGCGGGGCGGGCGTTGAGCTGGGGGTCGTCGGCCAGCACCGTGCCCACACCGACCAGCACGGCGTCGCTGGCGGCGCGCAGGCGATGGGCCCAGGCCCGGGCAGCCTCGCCGCTGATCCAACGGGAGTCGCCGGTGCGGGTGGCGAGCTTGCCATCCAGGCTGACGGCCGCCTTCGCCGTCACAAAGGGCAGCCTGGTGGTGATCCACTTGCAGAAGCCCTCGTTGACCGCGGCGGCCTCCTCTTGCTGCTCCCCCGCGACGACGCGAATCCCTGCCGCCTCAAGCTGGCGGCGACCCTTGCCGTCCACCAGGGGGTTAGGGTCGGCCAGGGCGAAGCGAACCTCGGCGATACCGGCGTTGATGATGGCCTGGGTGCAGGGCCCGGTGCGGCCCTGGTGAGAGCAAGGCTCCAGGTTGACGTACAGGGTGGCCCCCCGCGCCGCCTCGCCCGCCTGTTTTAGGGCGACGACCTCGGCGTGTTCCTGCCCGGCCGGGCGGGTGGCCCCCTCGCCGACGATGCGCCCGGCGCGGACGATGACGGCGCCCACGGAGGGATTGGGGCTGGTGGTGCCCAGGGCGCTGCGAGCCAACTCCAGGGCGCGCGCCATGCAGTCCACGGGCCCCCTCAGCGCTTGGGGCGGGGCTTGTCCGGCTTGTTCAGGTAGAAGCGGCTGGGGGCAGGCTCGTCCTGCCCCTGGTACTTGGAGTTTAGCTTCTTGGAGCCATAGGGCTGCTGGGCGGGGCTGGTGAGGCGCATGAATGAGATCTGGGACACGGGCATGGCGTAATAGAGGGTGATGGGCAAGGGCGCTAGGTTGCTCAGCTCCAGCGTCAGGCAGCCCTGCCACCCGGGGTCCACAAACCCGGCGGTGGAGTGGACCACTAGCCCCAGCCTGCCCAGGGAGCTTTTCCCGTCCAGCCGCCCCACGATGTCGCGCGGCAGGCACACCCGCTCCAGGGTCACTCCCAGAACGAACTCACCGGGGTGAAGGTAGAAGGGGTTGAGCTCGTCTATCGTCACCACCTGGGTGAGGTCGGGCATCTCATCCCAGACATTGATATAGCCTTGCGTGTGCTGCTTGAAGACCCGCAGCTTGCGGCCCAAGCGCAGGTCCACGCTCGCGGGCTGGACCTGCTGGCGTATGGCTTGCAGCCTCCGCTCGGCGGACTGGGCGCTCTGGAACTCGTCGGCGACCACACCCGGCGGGCCGCCGTCGAGGGGCTCAATAACGATGCGCCCCTTGGCGATCTCTTTCAGGATATCGGCGTCGCTCAGGACCATGCCTGCTCCCCGGCCTACTCGCCCTTCTGGGCCGCCTCGCGCTCCCGGTGCGCGGCCTCGGCTATCTTGGGGGCGAGGTGCGCCGGCACCTCTTCGTAGTGGCTGAACTCGGTGGTGAAGCTCCCCCGGCCTTGCGTCAGGGAGCGCAGGTCGGTGGCATAGCGCTGAAGCTCCGCCAGCGGTCCTTCGGCTTCGATCACCGTGGTGCCGTCCTCGGGCAGCATGCCGTGGACGCGCGTGCGCTTGGTATTGAGGTCGCCGATGACCTCGCCGGTGAAGCTGTTGGGCACCTGGACTCGCAGGTTCACGACCGGCTCCAGGAGCACCGGGTGGGCCTCGGACACCCCCTTGTGCAGCGCCTGGGACGCTGCGATCTGGAACGCCATGTCGGAGGAGTCCACGTCGTGATAGCTGCCGTCCACCAGGATGGCCCGCAGGTCTACCAGGGGGAAGTGAGCCAGGGGGCCCTCGGGCAGGGTGTTGCGGACGCCCTTCTCCACCGCCGGTATGTAGTTCTTGGGCACCGAGCCGCCGACGACTTTGCTGGCGAACTCGAAGCCGGCGCCGAGGCGCAGGGGCTCCAGATCCAAGACGACGTGGCCGTACTGCCCGTGGCCGCCAGTCTGCTTCTTGTGCCGGTACTCGGATTTCACCCGGGTGGTTGTGGTCTCCTTGTAGGGCACCTTGGGCGGCGCCGTCACCACGCCGGCGCCAAACTTGCGCTGCATCTTCTCCACCGTCACCTGGATGTGGGACTCACCCAAGCCGGAGAGGATCGTCTCGGAGGTGTCGGGCTCCCGGCGGATGCTGATGGTCGGGTCCTCCTCCGCCAGACGGGCCAGGGCGTGGCCCAGCTTGTCCAGGTCGACCTTGGTCTTGGGGTGCACGGCGGCGCTGTAGAGGGGGAGTGGGAACTTCATCGGCGGGAAGGCCAGGGGATGGTCCGGCTGGGTAAGGGTGTCGTTGGTGGCCGTTTCCGCCAGCTTCGCCACCGCGCCGATGTCGCCCGCCGCCAGCTGGGGGGTGTTCTCCTCGCCCTTGCCTCGGACCAGGTAAAGCTGCCCGATCCGCTCCTCTTGTTTCTTGGCCCCGTTCCAGACGTGGGAGTCGCTCTTGAGCGTCCCCGAGTAGACCCGTAGGTAGGTGAGGCGACCCACGTAGGGGTCAGCCGTAGTCTTGAACACGAAGGCGGCCAGGGGCCCGGCGGGGTTGGCGGTCAGCTCTTCCGTCTGCTTGGTGACCAGGTTTAGCGCCGGCGCCGGCGGGACCTCGACGGGGGAAGGGAAGAGGGCCACCAGGGCGGCTAGGAGCTTGCCGCTGCCTATGTTCTGGGCGGCGGAGCCCAGGAGCACGGGCTGCAGCTGCCCCGCACGGATGCCCTTGGCCAGGGCCCGCCGGACGTCATCCTGCGCCAGCTCCTTGCCTTCCAGGTAGCTGCTCAGAAGGGCATCGTCGGTCTCGGCGACCGCCTCCAACACCTGCTCCCGCAGCTCCTGCGCCCGGGGGAGCAGCGCTGGGGGTACCTCTCCTCCTTGGGCGTCGCGCAAGGAGATGAGGTCGATGACGCCCTTGAATGAGGCCTGTTGGCCGAGGGGCATCTGGAGGGTCACGCAGCCCTTCCCAAAGCGCTGCCGGAGGGCGGCGAGGGCGCGGGAGAAGTCGGCGTTCTCCCTGTCCATCTTGTTGACGAAGAAGGCCCGCGGCAGCCCTCGCTCCTGGCAGTACTGCCAGGCCTGCTCGGTGCCGACCTGCACCCCTCCGGTAGCGTCTACCAGGATGAGAGCGGCATCGGCTGCCCGTATGGCGGCCAGCGCCTCGCCCACGAAGTCGGCGTAACCGGGCGTGTCCAAGACGTTGATCTTGGTATCCTTCCAGGGCACCGGTAGCAGGGAAAGGCCGATGCTTATATGGCGCCTTATCTCATCGGGGTCGTGGTCCGAGACGGTGTTGCCGTCCTCCACCCGGCCCTGGCGGGTGAGCAGGCCTGCCGTGAACAGCAGCGCTTCCGCCAGGGTGGTCTTACCGGCGCCGTGGTGGGATAGGAAGACCACGTTACGGATCTTCTCCGGCGAATATACAGCCATGAGCCGCTCCCTTCGCCAGCCTAGGGGCCATTCTAGCGCAACTAACAGATATGCCGCAAGGTGCAGGCGCCCGACCCCCATCCGCCCCAAAATCTCGCCTCTGCTATACTGTCCGAAGGCAGGCTGGCCCCCCTGGGCTGGCGCCTTGGGGTAGGTAGGTGTACAAGCAGTGAGCGTAATCGTCCGCGACGACATCCGAAACGTGGCCATCATAGCCCATGTGGACCACGGCAAGACCACGCTGGTGGACGGCCTGCTAAAGCAGAGCCATGTCTTCCGCGCCAACCAGCAGGTGGGTGAGCTCATCATGGATTCCAATGACCTGGAGCGCGAGCGGGGCATCACCATCCTGGCCAAGAATACCGCCATCCGTTACCGGGGCGTAAAGATCAACATCATCGACACCCCCGGGCACGCCGACTTCAGCGGCGAGGTGGAGCGGGTGTTGAACATGGCCGATGGCTGTCTCCTTCTGATCGATGCGGTGGACGGCCCCATGCCCCAGACCCGGTTTGTCCTGCGGGAGGCCTTTCGGCGCGGGCTGCGTCCCATCGTCGTCATCAACAAGATGGACCGCCCCCACGCCCGCGCTCATTGGGTATTGCTGCGAACGCAGGACCTCTTTTTGGAGCTAGCGTCCCACGCCGAACAGCTGGACTTCCCCGTGCTCTACACCGTCGCCAAGGAGGGCCTCGCCTCCCTCGACCCCGAGCAGCAGGGGAAGGACCTGGAGCCCCTCTTCGAGGCCATTTTGCAGCACGTTCCCCCGCCGGCGGTGGACCAGGACGCGCCCCTGCAGTTGCTGGTCGCCGCCCTGGACTACGATCAACACCGAGGCCAGATCGCCGTGGGGCGTCTCTTCCGAGGGCGGCTACGGGCGGGGCAACAGGTGGCCCGTATCGCTCGGGGCGGCGCCCTCACCCGCCACCGGATCACCTACCTGCTGACGTACGCGGGCCTGAAGCGCGAGCCGGTGGAGGAGGCGCTGCCGGGCGATATCGTGGCCCTCTGCGGCATCGATGACATCGCCATCGGCGAGACCGTGGCTGACCCCGAGAGCCCGGAGGCCCTGCCCCTGATAGAAGTGGGGCCGCCCACGGTGAAGATGACCTTTGGCGTCAACACCTCCCCCATGGCCGGTCGGGACGGCCGCTACTGCACCAGCAGGCAGCTCCGGGAGCGGCTGTTCCGCGAGCTGAGGATCAACGTGAGCCTGCGGGTCCAGGATACCGATTCCGCCGACGAGTTCCTGGTCTCGGGCCGCGGGGAGCTTCACCTGGCCATCCTGATCGAGACCATGCGCCGGGAGGGCTACGAGTTCCAGGTCTCGCGCCCCGAGGTGATCCTGGGGGAGGAGGGCGGGCACGTCCTGGAGCCCGTGGAGCAGGTGTTCATTGACTGCTCCGCGGATGCCATCGGTGCCATCTCCCAGAGCCTGGGCCAGCGCAAGGGCCAGCTGCTGAATATGGTGGTTGGCGAGGGCAGCGCTACCATGCACCTGGAGTATCGGGTGTCCACCCGGGGCCTCATCGGCTTCCGCAGCAAGTTCCTGACCATGGTGCGGGGCGCCGGCAGCCTTTACACTAGCTTCCTCGGCTACCACCCCTGGTATGGAGAGATCCTGTCCGAGCGCTCCGGCGTCCTGGTGGCCTCCGAGATCGGGGTGGCCGTGGCCTTCGGGCTGGAGAACGCTCAGGAGCGGGGCGTCACCTTCGTGGAGCCCGGCACCGACGTCTATCCAGGGATGCTGGTGGGGATGCACCAGCGGGAGCAGGATATCGCCATCAACGTCTGCAAGACGAAGAAGATGACCAATGTCCGCTCCTCCACCCAGGAGATCCAGGAGCGGCTGACGCCGGCCCTGAAATTCAGCCTGGAGGAATCCCTGGACTTCATCAACACCGACGAGCTCCTGGAGGTCACGCCCAAAGCCCTGCGGATGCGCAAGCGACTGCTCAGCCAGGATGCGCGCAGCCGGGCCCGTAAGGCGCTCCAGCCGGCCTGATCTCCAATCGCCCCCTCAGGAGCAGGCCTAGCGAGGGGCGACTCTTCTAGGAAGCGTGACAGGTGAGCGTTAGCCTGGCGGCCTGGATACGAGGGCCTCGCCACAAGTGGTGGGTGCTAGCCGCCGTCTCCCTGGGGATTTTCATCACGGTGCTGGACAGCACCAGCGTCAACCTCGCCCTGCCCACCATCGCCGACCATTTTCAGGCCGACCTGCCCACGGTCCAGTGGGTCACCCTGGCCCCCCTCTTGACGATCAGCGCCTTGCTCCTGCCGGTGGGACGCCTCTCCGATCTGGCCGGCCGCAAGCGGGTCTATCTGGCGGGGTTCGCCCTCTTCGGCGTCGGCGCTGTCTTGGCGGGCAGCGCCCAAGGACCCTTGTGGCTCATCCTGGCCAGGGTGGTGGAGGGAGTGGGCGTGGCGATGACCACGGCCAACGGCATGGCCATCACCGCCGCCGTCTTCCTGCCTCAGGAGCGGGGCCGCGCCCTGGGGCTCAACGCCACTTTTGTCGCGCTGGGCGTGGTGGTGGGGCCCATCTTGGGCGGCACCTTGGTGGACGCCTGGGGCTGGCGCTCTGTTTTCTTCGTCATCCCTCCGGTGGCGGTGGCGGGGGTCATCACGGGCTGGGCCGTACTGGATGAGCGACGCCTCTCCGCCGCCCAGGGTCCCGGCCCCGCCACATTCGACTGGCCCGGGGCAGCCGCTTCGTCCCTGGCCCTCGTCACGCTTCTGCTGGCGCTCTCGCGGGGCAGCGTCTGGGGCTGGACATCGACGCCCGTGCT
>SHYM01000063.1 GCA_009692805.1 Dehalococcoidia bacterium
ACCATGGCAGTTCGGAGAGCGGCTCCGGCAGTCCCTAGACATGTTGCGATGGTCGTTCGTTTTCCATATCCACGTCCACCTCGGCGGCGGCGGCGGGCTACTCAGGTGATGAAGATAGGCGGCGTGGGAAGCGCCGCGGTGCTTGAGGGGTTGGCGCTCGGTACCCGTCTAGGAGTCGGCGATTAGGACTGTCCGTCCCGAACAGCGAGGGCCATAACCTGGTCCTCGGTGATTTCCAACTGATGTGCGCTGCGACCGTGCTCCTGTACGGATAGGACGACCTCGGCTTTCGTCCCGTGCACACGCCAGCCGCATTGGCACGTGACCTGCCACCGCATCGCCGCCTCCCTGTTCTGGGTGATGGCATCTCCTTTTTCGTGCTCCTGGCTGAGACCTCCCAGACTATTGAGCTGTATATACAAGAGAACACACTCTAGTGCAACACTCCGTCATGGGGAGACAGTTGGGCAAGCCTCGATAGTCAGGGGCACTCTAGCATCGCACTAAAAGGGTATCCTGTCGGGGGTCAGGGGGATGGTCGCGAGCATCCTCATAGCGAGAGCCAGATCGAAGAAAAAGCGGCTTTTCGTGCGAAGCTGGGCACTCTCAAGGGTCGGAGAACGAAATGAGAGGAGAAGGGAACCCCAACTCTATATAATGCTTACCTGACGACGGCTACACAGCCGTTCCCTGAACAGAAGGAGGCGACCTTGCCCGACGAACCGCGGGCCGACTTCGAGGAGCACCAAGGCGACCGCCTGGCGCCCCAGCGCCACTCGGCCGCCCACGTCATGGCCGAGGCCGTCATGGCCCTCTTCCCCGGCGCCAAGCTGGGCATCGGCCCTGTCATCGAGGACGGCTTCTACTACGACTTCGACCTGCCGCGGGCGCTCACGCCCGAGGACCTGCCCGCTATCGAAGGGCGCATGCGGGAGATCATGGCCGCCGATGCCCCCTTCCAGCGCCGGGAGACATCCCAGGCAGAGGCGGGGGAGCTCTTCAAGGAGCAGCCCTACAAGCTGGAGCTGATCCGCGAGCTGGGCGATACCCCGCTAAGCCTCTACACCCACCACGGGTGGACCGACCTCTGCCGGGGGCCCCACGTCGCCTCCACGGGTAAGATCGGGCGGTTCAAGCTGCTCAGCATCGCCGGGGCCTACTGGCGTGGCAGCGAGACACGCCCCATGCTCCAGCGCATCTACGGCACCTGCTTTCCAACCCAGGTGGAGCTGGACGCCCACTTGCAGCGCCTGGAGGAGGCGGAGCGGCGGGACCACCGTCGCCTGGGGCGGGAGCTGGGCCTCTTCTTCTTCGATCCCATCGCGCCCGCCAGCCCTTTCTTTCTCCCCAAGGGCGCCGCCGTCTACAACCTGATGGTCGCCTTCATGCGCGAGCTCTATCAACGCTACAGCTACCAGGAAGTCATCACCCCCCAGGTCTTCTCCAGCGACCTGTGGAAGCGCTCGGGCCACTACGACAACTACCGCGACAATATGTACTTCATCAACGTCGAGGAACGAGAGTACGGCGTCAAACCCATGAACTGCCCCGCCGCCTGCGTGGTCTACGCCACCCAACTCCGCTCTTACCGGGAGCTCCCGCTGCGTTACGCCGACTTCGGGCGGCTGCACCGCTACGAGCGCTCCGGCGTCACCCACGGCCTCACCCGCGTGCGCTCCTTCACCCAGGACGACGCCCACATCTACTGCCGGCCCGACCAGGTCCAGGGCGAGGTCGCCTCAATCTTCAAGATGGTCCGAGAGACTTACGAGGCCTTCGGTCTGGGTGAGCCCCGCGTCACCCTCTCCCTGCGGCCGGAGAAGCGCGGCGGCAGCGAGGAGATGTGGGACCGGGCCGAGCCCATCCTGCGGGACGCCCTGCGCGCCTCGGGCTACGCCTTCGAAGAGGTCCCGGGCGAGGGCGCCTTCTACGGGCCCAAGGTGGACCTGTTCATGCGCGACGCCATCGGCCGTGAGTGGCAGCTGGGCACCACGCAGCTGGACCTCTTCATGCCGGAGCGCTTCGACCTGGGGTATATCGCGGAGGACGGCTCCGCCCAGCGCCCCGTCATGATCCATCGCGCCATCCTAGGCTCCCTGGAGCGGTTCCTGGGAGTCCTCATCGAGCACCACGCCGGCGCCTTCCCCTTCTGGCTCGCCCCCGTACAGGCGGTGGTCATCCCCATCACAGACAGCCATGTTGACTACGGCCAGCAGGTGAAGGAGCGGCTGGCGGCCGCCGGCCTGCGGGCCGAGCTGGACGCCGGCAACGAGCGCATGAACGCCAAGGTGCGACGCGGCGAGCTACAGAAGGTGCCCTACTTGCTCATCGTGGGCGACCGCGAGGCGGCGGCGGGCACGGTGTCGGTGCGCAGTCGCGGGGGGCCCCAGGAGCAGGGGGTGGCGTTGAGCGACTTTATCGCCCGCGCCCAGGAGCAGGTGCAAACGAAGGCGGCCCCAGCCACCAAGCCAGGCTAAAGCGCACCACATAAGACAAGGGCGGCCAGTCAGGGCCGCCCTTGTTTCCTAAGCCTCTTTACGCTACGCAGTGTACCCCTTGAGCCCTTGCAGGTCTTTGAGGCACGAGATCTCGCCCGCGAAATCGTGGAAGTGGCCTATGACCACATTGCTTAACAGCCACAGGACCGTCTGCTCGCCCGCCGGAGTCTTCACCTTTCGCTGGAAGTCGCCCTCCTTGAGCGAAGCGATGTAGGAATCGGTGCTGGCGAGGACGGCCTGAGCGTACTTCTGGCTTGCCGGCAGGTCTAGCTTGACCTTGCGCCCCCAATCGTACCAGGACTGGGTGGGGTCCATGGGGGGCATCTCACTCAGGCCAGTCTTGCCCGCCCAGGTCGTGGCTGCAAGGGGGGGGAGCGCCTTTGAGCATTCCGTTGACGACGAAGTCCTCGCTCGTCACCACGTGGGCGCAGCAGGCGGCGATGTTATTGGCCTTGCCCGCCGGATTCCAGTGAAGCTGCTGCGGGCCGACCCCCTGGATGGTGGCGTCCAGCCAGTCGTGGGCCTCCTTGAGCTGGCTCTTGAGAACGGTGGTCGCGTCCATAAATCCCTCCCCGCTGATAATGGGCCCAGCCCAACGAGAACAGTAGGCGCACTCTAGGGGCGCCGGGTCAGCCTGTCAGCGGCACTCTGCCCGCCTCCCCTTGCTGAAACTGGCGACGCGTTCAGCGCTGTCTTGACACTCGGGTGCACTTAATAGGTATCACGGCGACACCCTATTAGGCTAGGAGCAACACTGTGAAGAAGCAGGCCAGCGAGCCCCGCAAGATCGCGGGCATCGGCGACGCGGCGGTCAAAGCCAAGACTGGGAAGATCTGGCAGGAGTGGCTCACCCTCCTGGACGCCGCCGACGCGCAGAAAATGGACCACCCCGCCATCGCCAGGCATCTGTCAGAGCAGGGGTGCCCGTACTGGTGGAGCCATATGGTGACCGTGGGCTACGAGCAGGAGAGCGGCCTGCGGGAGAAGCACCAGACGCCGTCCGGATATCGAATCAGCGGTAGCAAGACCATCGTGGTGCCGCTCTCCGCGCTGTACGCGGCTTGGGAGGACGCCACGGCCCGCCGCCGCTGGTTGAAGGCGCCCGGCCTGAGGGTCCGCAGGGCCACGGAGGGCAAGTCCATCAGGATCGCCTGGGCCGATGGGAGCAGTGTGGACGTCGATTTCTACACCAGGGGCCCGGCGAAGAGCCAGGTGACGGTGCAGCACGGCAAGCTGGCCGGCGCGGAGGAGGCGGCGCGCATGCAGGCCTTCTGGGCCCAGGCCCTGGGCCAGCTTAAGAGAACGCTGGAGTCCTAGGGCGCCTCGTAGCGTTCCAGGACCGGCGGCGCCGCGCGCAGCGTCTCGGTCGGCGTTGACCCCCTGGCGCGCATTGCGGCGCCGTGGGCATCCAACGCTGCCTGGTCCCTCCAGCGCTCCAGCAGCACCAGCGTATCGGGGTCATCGCTGCTGCGGAAAAGGGTGTACTGCTCACACCCCGGTTCCTTCCTGACCTTGGCGATGACGGGCGCGAAGGCGCGCGCGAACTGCTCGCCCTTGCCGGCCACTGCCTTGAAGGTGACTATCAGCCGGACTGCCATCTGCCCCTCCGTGCGCGCCCGCGGGTGGCGCGTCAATAATCATGGTGCAGGCTTGAGCCAGTAGCGGGCCCGCCGGGGGGCCAGCCCATTATCTTACACGTGGCCCGGCTTTGCACAGACAGTCACCCTGTCGGCCCGCCTGCGGCGGGAGGGAGTCAGAGGGGCAAAGCCCGGAGTTTACCCTGAGCGCAGTCGAAAGGCCGGGGGTCTAAGGGGGCGTCCCGCTTCTGACCCCTTCAAACCACCCCCCTCCTGGCCAGGAAGGGGGCCAGGGGGATAGTCGCTGGCATACTCATGGAGAGCGCTGCGTCCCGTTGGAGCCCGTGGCGACATATGCAGACGCCTGCTTCCAGCGCCGCCTCTGCCCTATAATGTTCCCATCAGTAGGAGCAGGGCCAGGAGGAGCAGGGTGGCTGCGGACTACGTGCCGGCGCCGGAGCCGGTGGCCCGTCTCATCGAAGCCTTCAACCGGCTTCCAGGCATTGGCCCCAAAACGGCGGCGCGCCTTACCTACCACATTCTGCGCGCGCCCGCCGAGGAGGCCCGCGCCCTGACCGAGGCGGTCCTGGCGGTGAAGGAGCGGCTGCGCTACTGCTCGCTCTGCCAGAACATCACCGAGCATGACCCCTGCCGCTTCTGCCAGGACCCCCAGCGCGATAGCAGCGCCATCTGTGTCGTCGAGGAGCCCCTGGACGTCCTGGCCCTGGAGCGGACGCGGGGTTTCAAGGGCCTCTACCACGTCCTTCACGGCGTCATCGACCCCATGGATGGGATCGGCCCTGACGAGCTCAAAATCCGCGAGTTGCTGGCCCGCCTGCGGGACGGCCGGGTGAAGGAGGTCGTGCTGGCGACCAACCCCAACCTGGAGGGAGAGGCCACCGCCATGTACCTGCACAAGCTGCTGGCGCCCCTGGGGGTGAAGGTCACCCGTCTGGCCCGGGGCCTGCCGGCGGGCGGCGACGTGGAGTACGCCGACGAGGTCACCCTGGCCCGCGCCCTCGAAGGCCGTCGGGAGATGTGAAGTGACCTGCCCGACCTGGTGGCTGGTCCCCGTGCTATTCCAGGGGCGCCTCTGATATGCCCGCCCCCCGCGTCTACAAAGCTGAGGGCATCGTGCTGAAGGGCCGGGAGCTGGGCGAGGCGGATCGCATCGTCACCCTGCTCACCCCTCAGTACGGCAAGCTGCGGGCCGTCGCCAAGGGTGTGCGCAAGCCCCGCAGCCGCCTGGCCGGAAACCTGGAGCCCCTGACCCATGTGGCTGTCCTCGTCGCCCACGGACAGAGTTTGGATATCATCTCCCAGGCCCAGACCCTGGAGGCCTTCCGCCCCCTGCGGGAGGACCTATGGCGGCTCTCCTGCGGCCTGTACCTGGCTGAGCTGGTGGAGCGTTTCACCGTGGAGGGAGCCGAGGGCCACCCCGTCTACCAGCTGCTGCTTGAAACCCTCACCCGACTGGCCCTGGCGACCAGAGAGGAGCTGCTGCTGCGCTCCTTCGAGATAGAGCTGCTGGACCACTTGGGGTTCCGGCCCGAGCTGGGCCAGTGCATCGCCTGTCGGCGGGCCCTGGAGCCTGTGGAGAACTTCTTCAGCCCCGGCGGTGGGGGAATGGCATGCCCCGGCTGCCGCTACAAGGTGGGGCTCACGCGGCCAGTGACGGTGGAGGCTCTCAAGGTGCTGAGACTGCTCCAGCGGCGGGACGCCACTACCCTGGCGCGCCTGCGGCTCCGGCGGGCGTTGGCCGCCGAGGTGGAGCTGCTGCTGCGGGAGTACATCGCCTATATACTGGAACACGATGTCCAGTCCACGGTCTTCCTGGACCGTCTGCGGAGAGAGGCCGCGGCGCCTCCCGCCGGCGGTCGGCCCGCTGCTCCCACGGGCTAGTGGCGGAGCGCCGGGAGCCGAAGGCTGGGGCTCCCGAGCCAGAGCCAGCCGGGCCACGGTAGCGTGAGCGCCCCACCTAGCATTCCCCTGACGGCGCTAGACCGGGGGCCGGCGTGAGTCTCTGGGAGGCCTTCGTCCTGGGGCTGGTGCAGGGCCTCACCGAGTTCCTGCCCATCTCATCCTCCGCGCACCTGATCCTGGCGCCCAAGCTCCTGGGCTGGCCGCCCCTGAGCCTGGCCTTCGTCGCGGCGCTGCACGGAGCGACCGCGGTGGTCCTGGTCGCCTACTTCTGGCGCGACTGGGCGCGGTTGGTGAGAGAGCGCCCCCCCCTTCTGGCTTTCCTGGCGGCGGGCTCGCTCCCCGCCGTTGTCCTCGGCATTGCCTTCAGCGGGCCCCTCGAGGCGCATCTGCGCGGCGTCCCGGTAGTGGCGGTGGCGCTCATCGCTGGCGCCATCGCGCTCGGGTTGGCGGAGGTGATGGGAAGCAAGCGCGATGAGATGGAAAAGGTGGGCTGGCGCAGGGTGGCGTTCGTCGGGGCGGCCCAGGCCCTAGCGCTGCTGCCCGGCGTGTCCCGCCTGGGCATCACCATCGCCGCTGGCATGTCCACCGGCCTCCAAAGGGAAGCCGCGGCACGCTTCTCCCTCTTGCTGGGGACGCCGCTGTTCCTCGCCGTGGGCGCGGGGAAGCTGGTCGAGCTGGCGCGTGACGGAGGCGGACGTGAAGCTATCATGGCGCCTGGCGCCGGGGCGCTGGCGGTGGGCTTCATCACGGCGGCGGCGGTGGGCGTCCTGACGGTCCGGTCTTTGCTGCTCTTCCTCGAGCGCCACAGCTTGCTGTGGTTCGTGGCCTACCGGCTCGCCCTGGGAGGGTCCCTGCTCGGCCTGCTGCTCACCGGCCGGCTGTCCGGGGCGTGAGCAGGGCTATGCTAGAATGAGCCACTGGCTGTACAGGAGTAGTGGGCGTGTCCGAACGCATCTTTATAGGGGTAGCGTGGCCTTACCCCAACGGGCCCTTGCATCTGGGGCACATCGCTGGGGCCTACCTGCCCGCCGATATCTTCGCCCGCTACCATCGCACCAAGGGGGACGAGGTGCTGATGGTATCGGGCTCGGACGCCCATGGCACACCGATAACGGTGCAGGCCGAGCGGGAGGGCGTGCCGCCGGAGGAGGTCTACCAGCGCAATCACGCCAGCTTTGTGCAGTCCTTCAAGGAGCTGGGGATCAGCTTCGACATCTTCACCAGCACTCACACTCCGGAGCATTTTCAAACGTCCCAGGAGATCTTCCAGCGGCTCCTGGAGAGCGGCCACCTTTTCAAGGACCGGACCAGGCAGTTGTACGCGCCTTCCCTCAACCGCTTCCTGCCCGACCGTTACATCGAGGGGACGTGCCCGCGCTGCGCCCATCCCAGGGCCCGCGGCGACCAGTGCGACAAGTGCGGGTCTTTGCTGGACCCCCTGGACCTGAAAGACCCCCGCTGCAAGATCGACGGCTCCGTCCCCGAGGTACGGGAGACGGAGCACTTCTTTCTGCGTCTGGGGGACTTCGAGGAGCGGCTGAAGGCGTGGGTGAAGAAGCAGACCTTTTGGCGTCCCCACGTCCAGCGCTTCACCCTCGGCTACCTGGAGGAGGGTCTCAAGCCACGGGCCATCACTCGCGACCTGACGTGGGGGATACCCGTGCCGGTGGCGGGTTTCGAGGCGAAGTGCATCTACGTCTGGTTCGAGGCCGTCATCGGCTACCTATCGGCCACCAAGCAATGGTGCCGGGAGCGAGGCGACGCCGAGGGCTGGCGCAAGTTCTGGCAGGACCCCGCTTGCAAGAGCTACTACTTCATCGGCAAAGACAACATCCCCTTCCACACTATCATCTGGCCCGCCATGCTCCTGGGCTACGGAGGGCTGAACCTCCCTTACGACGTGCCCGCCAACGAGTACCTGACTCTGGAGGGGCGCAAGCTCTCCACCAGCGAGAACTGGGCGGTGTGGCTGCCAGACTACCTGACGCGCTATGATCCCGATCCGCTGCGCTACGTCCTCTCCGCCACCATGCCCGAGTCGGGAGACCTGGACTTCACCTGGAAGGAGTTCGTGCGGCGCAACAACGACGAGCTGGTGGCTACCTACGGCAACCTGGTGAATCGGGTGCTTACCTTCACCTACCGCAACTTCGATCACCTTGTCCCCCGGCCGGCCCACCTCGACGCCCGGGACCAGGCCCTGCTGGCCAAGGCCAAGCACACCCTCCAGGCGGTGGACAAGGCCCTGGCCCACACCAGTTTCCGCGAGGGGATCCGCGAGGCCTTCAGCCTGGCCCAGGAAGGCAACCGCTACCTGGAGGAGCGGGCGCCTTGGAAGAGCCTGCGGGAGGACCCCCAGCGCACCGCCACCACGCT
>SHYM01000064.1 GCA_009692805.1 Dehalococcoidia bacterium
CAGTTCCCGGTAGGCGCTCACGGTGTGGCCGCCGTACTTCTTGACGATGTGCCAGTCGTCGTCTATCACCATGTCGGGCTTGAGAGGGACGGTGACATCCTTGTCGAAGCAGTCCACCACCAGGTCAGCCAGTCCGTGCTTGTGGACGATGCGTCGGGAGTAGTCCTCGCCGCCGGCGGACCAGACATACACGTGGTGGCCCATGGCGTTGAGACCCTCGAAGGTCGCGCGTACGCCGGGGCGCAGGCAGTCCTGCACAGCATCCACGTAGATGAGCGTCAGGTCCACGTCGAAGAAGATCTTCAGCGGCAACACTTGGGGCAGTATAACCCATGCGGGCGCGTGGGCCAAGGGGTGGTTTGACAACCTGGTGGGCCGTTGTTAGCATGGCCCCGGCTGAGGCGGCTCGTTAACAGATGGCCCGTTAGCAGATGGTAAGAGGTGTGCTATGGCAGTCCCTGAGCGCGCGACTCTCCTGTGGCTCTTCCGCACCATGGCGACCATCCGGGCCTTTGAAGAGCGGCACATGCAAGAGGTGAACGCCGGCAAGCCCATCGGCGGGGGCCACTCCTCCATCGGCGAGGAGGCGGTGCCCAGCGGCGTCTGCGCCCACCTGACAGACCGGGACTTCGTGGCCAGCACGCACCGCGGCCACGGCCATTGCATCGCCAAGGGCGTGGACGTGAAGGGGATGATGGCGGAGCTCCTGGGACGCTCCACCGGCGTCTGCCGAGGGAAGGGCGGCTCCATGCACATCGCAGACGTCTCCAAGGGGATGCTGGGCGCCAACGGCGTGGTGGGCTCCAACCTCCCCCTGGCCACCGGCGCGGGCTTGACGGCGAAGCTCCGGGGGCAGGGGCAGGTATCGGTCTCCTTCTTCGGCGACGGTGCTTCGAACCAGGGCACCTTCCACGAGTCCCTGAACCTGGCCGCCATCTGGAAGTTGCCCGTCGTCTACGTCTGCGAGAACAACATGTACGCCGAGAGCACCCCGGTTGAGTACTCCACCTCGGTGAAGGACATCGCCCAGCGCGCGGCCAGCTACGACATCCCCGGGGTCATCGCCGATGGCATGGACGTGCTCGACGTCTATGAAAAGGCGGGGCGAGCCGTGGAGCGGGCGCGCCGGGGCGAGGGGCCCACACTGCTGGAGTGCAAGACCTACCGCTACTTCGGCCACTTCCTGGCCGACGACCCCCACCGCTACCGCACCAAGGAGGAGGAGGACGGCTACCGGGCGCGGGACGCCATCGCCACCTTCAAGAAGCGGGCCGTCGAGGGCAAGTGGCTAACGGCGCAGGAGATGGAGGCGGAGGAGAAGCAGGCCTACAGCCTGATGGAGGAGGCGGTCCGCTTCGCCGAGGACAGCCCGCCGCCCAGCTTGGACGACCTGCTGACCGACGTGTATGTGAGCTATCCGCGCAGCAAGGCGTAGGAGTAAACCATGACCACTACCACCGCCACTCGCCAGATCACCTACGGCGAGGCCGAGCGCGAAGCCCTGCGCGAGGAGATGCGCCGCGACCCCAATGTCATCATCATGGGTGAGGACATCGCCGGGGCGGCGGGACGCCCGGGCTTCACCGACGCCTGGGGCGGCCCCTTCGGCTCCACCAAGGGGCTGATCCAGGAGTTCGGGGCGGAGCGGGTGCGCGATACCCCCATCAGCGAGGCGGGCTTCATCGGCGCCGCCGTGGGCGCGGCGGCCACGGGGATGCGTCCGGTGGCAGACCTGATGTTCATTGACTTCATAGGCTGCTGCCTGGACCAGATCATGAACAACGCCGCCAAGATGCGCTACATGTTCGGCGGCAAGAGCAGGATGCCCCTCACCATCATGACCCGCATCGGCGCCGGCGTGGGCTCCGCCGCCCAGCACTCGGAGACCCTGTACTCCATGCTGACCCACCTGCCGGGCCTCAAGGTGGTGGCGCCCTCCGACGCCTACACCGCCAAGGGTCTGCTCATCAGCGCCATCCGCGACGACGACCCCGTCATCGTCTGCGACCACAAGCGGCTGCTGGGCCGCCGGGGGCCCGTGCCCGAGGAGGCCTACACCTGGCCCATCGGCAAGGCGCGGGTCTTGAAGCCGGGCAAGGATGTGACCCTGGTGGGCATCTCCCTGATGACCGGCGTCTGCCTGGACGCCGCGGCGGCCCTGGCCAAGGAGGGCGTTGACGCCGAGGTCATAGACCTGCTGAGCCTGTCACCCCTGGACGACGAGGCGATCCTGACCTCGGTGAAGAAGACGCAGCGGCTGGTGGTGGTGGATGAGGACACGCCGCGCTGCTCCCTGGCGACAGACATCGCGGCGCTGGTGGCCGACGAGGCGTTCGACTATCTGGCGGCGCCGGTCAAGCGCATCACCGCCCCCCACACGCCCGTGCCCTTCAGCCGCGTCCTGGAGCAGGCCTACATCCCCAACGCCCAGCGGGTGGTGGATACGGTGAAGGGGATTATGGGGTGAGTTCCGAATGAAAGTAATCCTCAGCCGTAAAGGCTTTGACAGTGCAAACGGTGGTGGGCCGAGCCCTGTTCTTCCAGATGGTAGGATGCTTTCCCTTCCGATCCCGCAGGACTGCCCTGGAGCGGGACTTCCTTATAGCCAGATCAAGGCTGGCTCAAATCTCAGTTATCTGGGCATCATGAAACAGTTGGAGATCCGAAGGCTTAAGAAGGGCCGCTTTGCCGAGGATCTCCTTGGCATTTCTGAGGCTCACTTGGATCCTGATATTCACCGTCAGATACTTGACAGGCATCCTGAGTGGAGAGCCTTGTTTGGTCAAGCTGGCGCCGCCCAGGGGCATCTGATAAAGCAAAGGATAGACAAGGGCGACATCTTTCTATTTTTCGGGTTGTTTCGCAAAACAAAGTGCCGTGACGAGCAAATCGAGTGGATGACAGGTGAGAGAGGAGCACCCTTCCATTCGATCTTTGGGTATTTGGAGGTTGGCGATATATGCCAGATCACGTGCCAAGATGAGGCAGATCAATTCCACAAGAGTTACCCGTGGGCGGATTATCATCCGCATATGAAGGGCTGGCAGCAGTATGCAGAACCTAGAACAGGACAACATAACACGGTTTACGTGGCCTCAAAGCAGTTGTCGTTTGCTGAGCGTCTCCCAGGCGCTGGCGTACTACACTACGACGATCGGCTTAGGCTGACCCGGAGTGGATGCAGCCCGTCTAGATGGTGCCTTCCACCATGCTTTCTTGAGACAACAATGACCTACCACAAACCTGGAAACTGGCGAAAAGCTGGTGGCGAGCCATATCTGCAGAGCGCGTACCCAGGCCAGGAGTTTGTAGTGAAAACAACCGAGGATGTTCGTAACTGGGCTAGGAACCTGATAGGGGAGTCCAGTCTTAATTAGCCCTGGACAAAGAGGTTTTATGCCCACACCCATCCTGATGCCCAAGCTGGGCGACATCATGACCGAGGGCACCGTCGCCCGCTGGCTGGTGGCCCCCGGCAGCGCCGTCGAGAAGGGCAAGCCTCTCATGGAGGTCGCCACCGACAAGATCAACTTCGAGGTGCCCGCCATCGAGTCGGGCATCCTGCACGCCGTCCTGGCCGAGGGGCAGGTCGCGCCCGTGGGCGGGCTCGTCGGCTACCTGCTGGCCCCCGGCGAGGCGCCGCCCGCGCCCTCACCCCAACCCTCTCCCACAAGGGGAGAGGGAGGCGCTGTATCCACCCGTGGTTCGACAAGCTCACCACGAACGGGCGAAATATCCGTTCGACCTGAGCCTGTCGAAGGACGAGCCGCCACACCTGGCGAGCCCGTCCGGGCGACGCCGGCGTCGCGGCGCCTGGCCAAGGACCTGGGCGTCGATATCGAACGGGTGGCGGGCACCGGGCCTGGGGGCCGGGTGTCCGAGGAAGATGTCCGCAACGCGAAGGCGGCGCCCCCACTTCAGCCCTCTCCCAGTAAGGGAGAGGGGGTAGTGGTGCCCTCTCCAGCTGGGAGAGGGCAGGGTGAGGGCCGCGAGCCGCCGTTCACAGCCGTCCCGCTGGCGGGCATACGCAAGCTCATCGCCCAGCGCATGCACCAGAGCCTGCAGGCCACAGCCCAGCTGAGCTTCGCCCTGGAGGTGGATGTTACCGACCTGGTAGCAGCGCGGCGCCAGTACCTGCGGGAGCATCGCGGCCCCCAGGCGGCGCGCATCAGCTACACGGAGCTGATCATCAAGGCCGCGGCCGAGGCGCTGAAGCGCAACCCGCGGCTGAACGCGGCCATCGTGAGGGATGAGCTGCACACCTATCAGCAGCTCAACATCGGCTTCGCCGTCGCCCTCGATGAGGGGCTACTAGTGCCCGTGGTCCGCGACGCTGGGCCCAAGTCGGTCGAGGATATCGCGCGCCAGGTGGAAGACCTGCTGGCGCGGGCCAAGGCTGGCAAGCTGACTCCGGACGACCTGACAGGCGGCACCTTCACGGTCAGCGTCCTGGGTAGCGTGGACAGCTTCACGCCCATCCTCAACCCGCCCGAGGTCGCCCTGCTGGGGGTGGGGCGATTCGTGGAGAAGCCCGCGGTCTACAAGGGCGAGATCGCGAAGCGGACATTGGTCACGCTGAGCCTGACGGTGGACCACCGGGCCATCGATGGCGCGCCCGCCGCATCCTTCCTACGCCGGCTGGGCCAGCTCCTGGGGTCGCCGGGGGCGCTCTTCGGCGCCGCCGAGGCTCCGGAGGAAGCGACCCCCGAGGAATAGACGACCCTGCCTGCCGTGGTCCGAAGAGCCCCAGATGTCACCCGGAGCCCACACAATTGTCGGGACTCAGCGTCCTGGCCTGATATAGCGGTGCTACTCCGATGACAACAGAGACGGTCTCGACCCCATGATGACCAGCCGAGCGGCCGCTCGTGGCTGCGTCCTCCACGCTGGCCCCGATTTGGCTGCCATCCTTGCCCTGGCGGCGGCGCGCGGCGCGGCACCTGCCGTCGCGGACATCGGGCGGGTCGAGTACGGGCATGCCCTGGAGATGCAGCGCCAGCTACGCGACGAGCGGATGGCCGGGCGCTGCGGCGACCTGCTGCTGCTGCTGGAGCACCCGCCTACCATCACCCTGGGGCGCCGCGCCGAGCCCTCTGAGCTGCTGGCCACGCCGGAGGAGCTGGAGCGGCGGGGAATCGCCCTCGTGGAGACGGACCGGGGCGGGCGCACCACCTACCACGGGCCGGGCCAGGTCGTGGGCTACGCCATCGTGGACGTGGCGCAGCGCGGCGGAGGCGTCCACGGCTGCGTGCGCGACCTGGAGCAGGTGGTCATCGACGCCCTGAACGAGCTGGGCGTCGGCGGGGAGCGCATCGCCGGGCTTACGGGGGTGTGGGTGAACGGCGCCAAGATCGCGGCCATCGGCCTCCACGTGCGGCACTGGGTCACCAACCACGGCTTCGCCCTGAACGTGAGCCGGGACTCCGTGGAGCCCTTCGGCCTCATCGTGCCCTGCGGCATCCCCGACCGGCCCGTGACCTGCCTGGAGGAGGCGCTGGGGCGCCCTGTTGCAACGGAAGCCGTGAAAGGGGCGCTGGCGCGGGCGTTCGCGGCGCGGTTCATACGCAATAGCACGGCGGGCTGAAACCCGCGGGATATATCCCGCGGTACGACCTAACTAGAGGACGAGAGCAGGAGGTATCCCCGTGCCCAAGAAGTACCAGTTCGCCATCTATGAGAAGAGGGGCCGCATCGCCTACGTCACCATCAACCGGCCGCAGGTCATGAACGCTTTGCATCCCCCTGCCCACGACGAATTATGGGAGATCTTCTGCGATTTCCGCGACGATGACGAGATGTGGGTGGCCATCGTCACCGGCGCCGGCGAGCGCGCCTTCTCGGCGGGCAACGACCTGAAGTACACCGCCTCCCACCCGGAGCAGCAGGGAGCGGCCGTCCGCACCCTGAATCCCGGTGGCTTCGGCGGGATCACCAACCACTACGAGTGCTGGAAGCCCATCATCGCCGCCGTCAACGGCTACGCCCTGGGCGGCGGGCTAGAGATAGCGCTGGCCTGCGACATCATCGTCGCCGCCGACCACTCCCGCCTCGGCCTCCCCGAGCCCACGGTAGGTCTCATGGCCGCCTCCGGGGGCGTCCATCGGCTGCCGCGCTGCATACCCCTGAAGGTGGCCATGGGCCACATGCTGACGGGGAAGCCCATGACAGCCCAGGAGGCGCTCAAGTGGGGCCTGGTGAATGAGGTAGTGCCCATGAAGGAGCTGGTCCCCGCGGCGGAGCGTTGGGCCCAGGAGATCATGGCCTGCTCGCCCCTTTCGGTGCGGGCCACCAAGGAGGCTACGATGAAGGGGCTGTCGATGCCCTTGGACCAGGCCCTGAACTACCAGTTCCATCAGAGCCTGCTGATGCGCCACTCCGAGGACACCGTGGAGGGCCCCAAGGCCTTCGCCGAGAAGCGCCAGCCGGTGTGGAAAGGGCGCTAGGCCCGAGCGCCCGCCGCATGCGTAGCGTCGCCATCACCGGGGTCTCTGGGTACGTGGGGCGCCTCCTCCTGCGCCGCCTGGAACAGGACCCTGCCGTGGAAGAGGTCGTGGGCATAGACGTCCAGGAGCCACCGCGGGACATCGCACGCAAGCTGGTCTTCTATCGCCGTGACATCAATGATCCCCTCGGCCCCCTCTTCTCCCAGCACCGGGTGGAGGCGGCGGTACATTTGGTCTATATCCTGAGGCCGGTGCGCGCGCGGCGCTGGGCCAGTCACATAAATATCGACGGCACCAGGAACTTCCTTGCGGCCTGCCACGAGGCCGGAGTCAGACGGCTGCTGTACCCCAGCAGCACCAGCGTCTACGGCGCCTGGCCCGACAACCCAATCCCCCTTACGGAGGAGCACCCGACCCGGCCCAGGCCCGGTTTCCAGTACTCCTGGGAGAAGAAGCTGACAGAGGCCCTTTTCCTGGACTATGGACGGGAACACCCGACGGCGCGGGTAACGGTGGCCCGGGGCGCGCCGGCCTTGGGGCCGGAGCCTGGGAACTGGATCGGGCGGTCGCTGGTGGAGGGCGCGCGCTTCTCCATCCGGGGGTACGACCCGCCCCTACAGTTCGTCCACGATGAGGACCTGGCCGCCGCCCTCCATACCCTACTGGCGGCGGGACGCCCAGGCATCTTCAATGTCGGCGGCGAGGGCACCGTCCGCTACAGCGATATCGCCCGCCAGGCCGGACGCCGCCGCATCGCCCTGCCGGCGCGACTGGTCTATCCCCTGACGGGACTGAGCTGGAAGCTAGGGCTCCAGCGCGCCTCGCCTCCAGAGGGGCTCGACTACATCCGCTACCCCTGGGTGGCCAGCAGCGACAAGCTGAAGCAGCACACAGGGTTCGCGTTCCGCTACACCTCCCAGGAGGCACTGCGCGCCTATATCGAGGCGTGGGTGGAGGCAAGGCGCGGGGGCTGAGGCGGGCGATTCCTTGACACGCCGGAGCGCCCCGCGTAGAGTCAGCTTTGAGAGCCCTAAGGCTGGGTTATCAGCAAGAGAATGGAGTGCATGATGCGACTGGGGGCGTTCCAAATTCAGGAGCCAGTGCCGGAGATCAAGGCGCCCTACGTGCTGGCTTCCCTGCGCCCCTGGGTTGATGTGGGGAGCGTCGGCACCTTGGTCCTAGGCCGCCTGGAGCGGCACTTCGGGGCCCAGGAGCTGGGGAGGCTGCGCCGACCGGGGGTCTTCTTCGACTTCACCCGCTACCGGCCGACGGTGCTCATGAAGGATGGCCAGCGGGAGGTCAGCATCCCCAACACCGTCATCAACTATGCCCGCGGGCCCGGCGGCCACGACCTACTCTTCCTGCATATGCTGGAGCCCCAGATGTTTGGGGAGAGCTACGTGGAGTCGATCCAGAAGGTGATGGGGCACTTCGGGGCGCAGCGCTACTGTCTGCTGGGCTCCATGTACGACGCGGTGCCCCACACCCGGCCGCTCCTGGTCACCGGCTCCGCTCTGGGGGGTCAGGTGGAGCAGGAGTTCAAGCGGGTCCAGCTGGAGAGCAGCACCTACCAGGGCCCGACTACCATCACCATGCTCATCGCTCGTGAGGCCCCCAAGCGTGGGGTCGAGACCATGAGCCTCATCGTCCACCTGCCCCACTATGTGCAACTGGAAGAGGACCACGCCGGCGAGGCGCGGGTGCTGGAGGCCCTCTGCACCATCTACGGCCTGCCCCAGGACCTGGCGGATGCCAAGGAGGGCGAGGCGCAATACAAGGAGATCACCCGGGCGATGGATAGCAACCCCCAGGTGCGCACGGTGGTGAAGCAGCTGGAGGCGAACTACGACTCGGAGCACCGCCGAGCCGCCGAGCCGGGG
>SHYM01000065.1 GCA_009692805.1 Dehalococcoidia bacterium
AGGAGCCCCTGGCCCAGGGCGTTGTTGATCTTGTGAGCGCCGGTGTGGGCCAGGTCCTCCCGTTTCAAGTAGATGCGCGCCCCCCCGCAGTGAGCGGTGAGGCGGGCGGCGTAGGTCAGCGGCGTCGGCCGGCCGGCGTAGTTCCGCAGGAGGCCGTCCAGTTGCTCCTTGAAGGCGGGGTCGGCCTGGGCCGCCGCATAGGCGCGCTCCAGCTCGGCCAGGGCGGCCATCAGCGTCTCGGGGATGTAGCGGCCGCCGTAGGAGCCGAAGTGGCCCCCGGAGTCGGGCAGGGCGGGACGGGCCTTAGCTCGCGCCATGGACGCCGGGGCCGCCCCAGAGGCGGCCCTCCTTCTTGATCTCGTCGGCCCCGAGCCCCCCGTCGGCCCGGCGCACGGCGGCCAGGAAGGCGCGGATCTTGGCCTCGTCTTTGAGCCCGCCGCTCTCGACGCCGCTGGAGACGTCTATCCCCCAGGGCTGCACCAGGCCTGCGGCCTGCTCCGCGTTCTCAGGCGTCAGGCCGCCGGACAGCAGCAGCGGGTACTCTCGCGCCGCCCGCCGGGCCAGCTCCCAGTCGATGGTCTTGCCGGTGCCGCCGTGGCGGCCCGCTACGTAAGCATCCAGCAGGAACAGGCTCTCCTTGGAGTGAATCCAGCGGGCGCCCTCCGCGAGCCGCCCCAAGAGCCCCTCGGCGGTCTCGTCGGGCGCTACGTGGACCACCCGGATGAGGGGCTGCTCCAGGGCGGCGGCTGTCTCCCAAGGCTCCTCGCCCGCTAGCTGGAGCCAGTCCAGAGAGCAGCTCGCGGCGGTGCGCCGCATGTCGGCGGCGGTGGCGTTCACGAAGATGCCCACCAGCGCAGGCGCGGGGCCCGGGAAGCGCCGCCGCAAGGCGCGGGCGATCTCCTGGGCCTGGGGGACGCTCAGGCGCCGGGGGCTCTCCGGGGCGAAGTTGAGCCCAATGAGGGCGGCGCCGGCTTCGCCCGCGACGAGGGCGTGGCTGATCTGGGTGACGCCGCAGATTTTGACCTTCGTCACGGCGTCCCCTTGGGAGTAGCGCTGGGGGTTGGTGTCGGCGGCAGGCTTACAGCCACCACGGCCGTGGTCGCGGCAAGGGTGGTCTGGCGGCCGTCGGCGTAGATGATGGTCAGCCCCTTCAGGGTCAGGGGGTGCTCCCCGGCGGCGGCCTCGGGCTTCGCCCTCACGACAAGGGTAAATACTCGCCCTGTCAGCGTGAAGGCCGCCCCTGCCTCCTTGCGCTCCAGGGTTATGGAGCCCTTGCCGGTGCGGTTGTTGACATCCTGCGAAAGCAGGCGCGGACTAGCGCCGAGGAAGGGCCCGCGAATGATGTCGATGATGCTCAGGGCGGCAGCGTCGAACTCCAGCTCCGCCACCACTCGCTGGATCGCCTGAGGGAACTCTCCTGCCTCCACGGCGATTTCGACGGCCCGATCGGGGCTGGTGTGGACGCGCCTGGGGTTCAGCGTCGCGCTGGCGTCCGCCGGCGTCGCCGCCACCGGGGTGGGCGTGGCCGTGGGGGCCGGCGTGGTGGGTGTTGGGGTGCGTAGGGCCGCTGGTGTGGGGGCGTCGCCGCCGCCGCAAGCCGCGGCGGCCAGCGCCAGGGCCAGACAGAGTGGCGCTAGGAAACGTCCGCGGACTAGGGCCTGGTGGTCCATCTCACCTCACAAACTCCCGCACCCTGGCGGCGGGGTCCGCCGCAGTCACGAAGGCCTCCCCCACCAGGACGGCGTCTACGCTTGCAGCCCACAGCCGCGCCAGGTCGGCGCGGCTGTGGATGCCGCTCTCGCTGACTCGGATACACTCCGGCGGGACCAGCGGCACCAGCCCCAGCGTCGTCGCCAGGTCCGTGTGGAAGGTGCGCAGGTCGCGGTTATTGATGCCGATGATACGGGCCCCGGCGGCCAGGGCGCGCTTGAGCTCGTCGGCGTTGTGGACCTCCACCAGGGCCTGCATCCCCAGGCGGGCCGTCTCCTTGAGGAGGTCGGCTAGCTGCCCGTCGCTCAGGACGGCGACGATGAGGAGGAGGGCGTCGGCGCCGTAGGCCCGCGCTTCGTGCAGCTGATAAGCATCAAAGAGGAAGTCCTTGCGCAACAGGGGCGGGTGCCGGGAGCGTTGCGCCAGGTCCAGGGCGATGGCCTCCAGATGGTGTAGGGAGCCCTGGAAATGGGGCTCCTCGGTGAGGACGGAGATGGCGGCGGCGCCGCTGTCGGCGTAGGTGCGCGCCAGGCCCACGGGATCGAAGTTAGGGGATAGCAAGCCCTTGGAGGGGGAGGCCTTCTTGACCTCGGCGATGACCCGGATGCCGGCGGCGGAGCGCAGGGCAGCGGCGAAGTCCAGGGGCGCCGGCCGCTGGGCGCTCCGCTTCTTCAGGGCGGCCAGAGGCGTCTCCTGAACCGCCCGGGCCAGGTCCTTCCTCTTTTGCTCGACGATCTTGTCCAGGATGGTAGGCATGTATCGGCCCTGGTGCATGGTGCGCGACGGCCGCTGGCTGGTCGGAGTCAGGGCACGGCGCTTTAGGTTAGCATAGGCGATGGCGCGGACGCCAGCGCCACCCTTGGTCTACTGAAGGGTCTGGCTGAGGGCGATGAGGCCCTCTAGCTTCTGGCGAGCCCAGCCGGAGTCGAGGGAGCGAGCGGCCAGGTGGACCCCTTCCAGCAGGTCGCGGGCCCGGTCGGCAGCCACCAAGGCGGCGGCCGCGTTCAGGAGCACCACGTCCCGGCGGGGACCTGCCTCTCCGCCCAGGACTGCGCGCAATATGGCGGCGTTGTCCTGGGCGGTGCCGCCGGCCAGGGCAGCGCGGGGGGCGCGCCCCAGCCCCGCCTCCTCCGGTGTGACGGTATACTCCCGCACTCGTCCCTCCTTCAGCTCCCAGACGGTGGAGGGGGCGCTGAGAGAGAGCTCGTCGAGCCCATCCTGGCCGTGGACCAGGAGCACGTGGTGGGCGCCCAGGAGCTGCAAGGCGGCAACTATTTTGGGAGCCAGAGCGGCGTCGGCGACGCCGATAACCTGGTCGGCCGCCCCGGCCGGGTTGGTCAGCGGCCCCAGGATGTTAAAGACGGTCCGCACTCCGATCTCCCGCCGCGCCCCGGCCACATGGCGCATCGCGGGGTGGAAGGCCTGGGCGAACATGAAGCCCACACCGACCTGGTCCAGGCAGTGGCGTACGCCCTCGGGGCCGAGGTTTATCTTCACCCCCAGGGCTTCCAGGACGTCAGCGGAGCCGCAGCCGCTGGACATGGCCCGGTTCCCGTGCTTGGCGACCTTCACCCCGACGCCGGCGACCACGAAGGCGGCGGTGGTGGAGATGTTGAAGGTGCCGGCGTTGTCGCCCCCGGTCCCGCAGGTGTCCACCACGGCTTCGGCGATGGGTACCCGGTGGGCCTTGGCCCGCATCGTCCGGGCCAGGCCGGCGATCTCCTCCACCGTCTCGCCCTTGAGGCGCAGGGCGATGAGGAAGGCGCCGATCTGGGCGGGCGTCGCCTGGCCCTCCATCATCTCGTCCATGACGGTGGCGGCCTCCTCTTGGGTAAGGGAGCCGCCCTCGACGACTTTTTGGATCGCCTCGCGGATGTTCATGCCAGTTTACTGGGCGAAGCGCCCCCAGCGCTGGTCCTTGACGGCCTGTTTGATCGCCTTCTCGGTGGTGGGCACGATGGTCATGCCGTCGTGGGCCTCGTGAAGGTGGAGACGCATCTGCTCCAGCAGCCCCGCGAAGGATTCCCCCTTGGCTTGGAAGAGGCACTTTAGTCCGATGTCGAGGCAGCGCACGGTCTTAGCCATCGCTTTTGCAGTGCTCACCTGAAGTTGTACCTCGCTAAATCTTGCTGGCCCTCGGCGCTAGCGGCGTCTTAGCTGCGGGCCACGGCTTGCGGGCTCGCCGCGCGGGGCGCGGGCGTGTTCAGGAAGTTTCGCAGGATGTCCTTGCCCACCGCTGTCATGATGGACTCGGGGTGGAATTGGACCCCCTCCACCGGGTACTCCCGGTGACGCAGGCCCATGATCAGGCCCTTGTCGGTCCAGGCGGTGACCTCGAGGCAGTCGGGCAGCCCCTCTCGCTGGACGATCAGGGAGTGGTAGCGGATCGCCTCGAAGGGGTTGGGCAGGCCCCGCAGGACCCCGGCGCCAGTGTGATTGATGCGGCTGGTCTTGCCGTGGACGATCTCGCCGGCGCCGGACACCACGCCCCCGTAGGCTTCGCCCAGGCATTGGTGGCCGAGGCAGACCCCCAGGATGGGGAGACGCGGGCCGAAACGCAGGATGAGGCCCGTGGAGACACCGGCCTCTTTGGGGGTGCAGGGGCCCGGCGAGAGGACGATCCGCTCGGGGGCCAGGCCCTCGATCTCGTCCAGGGTGATGCGGTCGTTGCGCGCCACCTCCACCTGTGCGCCCAGCTCGGAAAGGTACTGGTACAGGTTGTAGGTGAAGCTGTCGTAGTTGTCGATGAGCAGGAGCATCTCAGCGCCGCATCGCCACGCAGGTCAGGGTGTTCCGGATGCCGTCGATGGGGCGGATCTCCTTGCGGAGGATATCCGTGATTTGGTCGAATTCCTCCGCCACCAGCTCCACCACGATGTCGTAAGGCCCCATGACCTCGCTGACCTCTTTGACTCCCTTAAGCTTCCCCAGCTTGGCTAATACCTCTTTGGTCTTAGCCGTGTCCGCGGTCACTAGCACGTACGCCTTTACTGCCATGGCAGCCTACTCCTTCTGGCGGGGTCTAGCAGGGGCTAGCCGGGGCCGCCCCGCTCCTCCAGCTCCCCCCGGCACTCGTTGCAGTACAGGTCCAGGTTGGTGTCCTGGCGGATGAACTCCTCCACGCGCATGGCGGCCTTGGAGCCGCAATGGGGGCATAAGTAGGCCACGGCCTCGCCGGCTACCCTCACGTCGAGGTCGGCGTACCAGAGGAGGATCTGCTCCGGCCTCCACTTCGACAGGATATTGCTCATGGTGCGGTGTTCCGAGGCTAGCTCCCGGAGGTCCATGGTCGCCTCCTTCGGTCGCGCGCGCCGCGCATTGCTGGTGCCCTAGTGTAGCATGCCTCCTCGGCGCTGCGTTACGCCACGCTTCATTGAAGCAGCGGTGGAGGCGGAACGCCTATCTGACGCCCCTGGCTCCGAGCGCCACCTGCTCGGCCTGCTCGATGGCCCGCAGCGGGGCCATGGCCTTGCTCATGCTCTCCTGGAACTCCAATTCTGGTACGGAATCGTAAACGATGCCCCCACCCGCCTGCACATAAGCCACCGCATCCTTCAGGACGATAGTGCGGATGGGGATGGCGGTGTCCATGTTGCCATCGAAGCCGAAATAGCCGATGGCGGCGCCGTAGGGCCCCCGCCGGGCGGGTTCCAGCTCGGCGATAATCTCCATGGCCCGGATTTTGGGTGCGCCGGATAGGGTGCCGGCGGGGAGGCAGGAGCGCAGGGCATCGAACATAGTCCTGTCTTTGCGCAGGGTCCCGCGCACCTCCGACTCCAGGTGCATCACGTGGGAGTAGCGAACAATGCGCATGAGGTCGGCGACCCGCACGGAGCCAGGCTCGCTGACACGCCCCACGTCGTTGCGCCCCAGGTCCACCAGCATGATGTGCTCGGCCCGCTCCTTCTCGTCGGCGCGCAATTCTTGGGCTAGCGCCTCGTCCTCAGCCGGGGTCGCGCCTCGCCGCCGGGTGCCGGCCAGGGGGAAGTTGTAAATGATGCCGTCCTCTACCCTCACCAGGCACTCGGGCGAGGCGCCGACGATGTGAAAGCCGTCCAACTCTAGGAAATACATGTAGGGCGAGGGGTTGATGGCCCGCAGGGCGCGATAGATGTCGAAGGGGTGCGCCTGGGTGGGCCTGGCCAGCCGCTGGGAGGGCACCACCTGGATGATGTCGCCGGCCACGATGTACTGTTTGCAACGCTCCACCATCGCCAGGTAGGCATCCTTGGTGAGGTTGGAGGTCACGGGCGGGGCGGCCTCCGCCAGCGGGGCGCGGGCGGCCAGGCGCAGCGGCTTCAGCAGCCGGCGCGCCAGCCGCTCGATGCGCTCCGTAGCCTCGGCGTAGGCCTTGTCCACCTCGCCGTCCAGGTGGACGTGACTGATGACCTTGATGACGTGCTTCAGATGGTCGAAGACCAGCAGGGTGTCGGTGAAGAGGAAGATGGCCTCCGGCACCCCCAGGGGATCGGCCGCCGGCAGGGGGATGCGCGGCTCGTAGTAGCGGGTGACCTCGTAGGCCAGATAGCCCACAGCGCCGCCCAGGAAGCGAGGGAGGCCCGCTACCGCCACCGGGCGAAAGCGGGAGAGCTCCTGCTCGATCAGGAGCAGGGGGTCCACTGCCCCCGACCGCTGGCCGGGGCCGGTTTTGATCACCTTGTAGGGCTGGGTGCCGATGAAGCTGTAGCGGGCCAGGCGCTCCCCGCCCTCCACGCTCTCCAGGAGGAAGGAGTACTTGCCCTGCGCCACCTTGAGGAAGGCCGAGACCGGCGTCTCCAGGTCGGCTGGCAGCTCCCTGTAGATGGGGACGAGGTTGCCCTGCGCCCCCAGCGCCTTGACCTGGTCCAGTGTGGGTGTATACATATTGCCCCTTCAGGACAACTTGCGGACAAAAACAAAATACCCCGCCACTAGGGGCGGGGTAGGCCGCGGTACCACCCTACTTCGGCCCGCCTGCGGCGGACCATCTCATTCAGGCACGTCCCAGAAGGGGAGATGCCCTGGACCGCTAACGGTGTCCCTCCGGCAGGGCCTACTTGTCCTCCCAAGAAGGACTTTCGGGCTGCGGCTCCGGGGTCCATTCGGCCTTGCGCAGGCGCCGGGTCGCACCTACCCCCGGCTCTCTGAGCCCCGCTTGCGGCTTACTAGTCCCCTTCTGCGCCGATCTATTCAACTGCGGGCAGTGTAACACTGGGGGTATGTAGCGTCAAGAAGTGCGCGTCCACCAGCCCGCGTAACTGGAAGCTCTGCGGATAGCACGCTAGGTTGTGCTAGACTGAGGGAACACGGCGGCCGCTTGGTGGCCCGCAAGATTTCTCAGGAGGATGTTGTGCCAGGATCTCGTTCCCGGCGCGCTGTCTCGAAGCAGGCCCCCTCTACCGAGGTGGAGCTGCCGCTCCTTCCCCGCCGCGACACCGTGGTCTTCCCCCAGACGGTAGCCCAGTTGGCGGTCATGCGGGCGAGCTCCTTGAGGGCCATCGAAGCGGCCGTCAAGGGCGACCATCGGATCGTCGTCGTCGCTCGTCGCAATCCCGAGGCCACCGAGGTCGCCGCGGGGGACCTGCATAAGGTAGGCACAGAGGCGGTGATTGGCCGGGTGGTCAAGATGCCCGACGGCACCACCTCCCTCTGGCTGCAGGGCCAGCGCCGGGTGATCGTGGAGCGGGTAGTGGCGCAAGAGCCTTACTTCCGGGTCCTGGTCACTCCCCAGAAGGAGGGGACGGCCCGAGGCCGGGACGTGGAGGCCCTCAAGCGCAATGTCCTGAAGCTCTACAAAGGCTGCGTCGAGCTCTCTCCTAACATGGCGGAAGAGCAGTATATCGCGGCCCTGAACATAGACCATCCCGGCCCGCTGGCCGACTTCATCGTCTCCACCCTGCGTCTGGAGCTCGCCCAGAAGCAGCACTTCCTGGACTTGTTGGACCCCAGGGAGCGGCTTTCCCAGCTCCATCAGCTCCTGGCCAAGGAGCTGGATGTCCTTCAGCTCCAGGGCAAGATCCACTCCAAGGTCCAGGAGGAGATGGACAAGTCCCACCGGGAGTTCTTCCTGCGGGAGCAGCTCAAGGCCATCCAGAGCGAGCTTTCGGGGGTGGACCCCCAGACCAGGGAGGTCAAGGAGCTACGGGAGCGGGTGGAGGCGGCGGGTATGCCCGAGCCCGTCAAGAAGAAGGCCCTGGAGGAGGTGGAGAGGCTGGCGACCATCCCCACCGCCTCGCCCGAGGTCTCGGTCATCCGCACCTACGTGGACTGGCTCCTGGCCCTGCCGTGGAGCAAGGAGACCGAGGACAACCTGGACATCAAGCAAGCGGCCCGGGTGCTGGACGAGAACCACTACGGTCTCGG
>SHYM01000066.1 GCA_009692805.1 Dehalococcoidia bacterium
GAGACACTGGGAGCCCACATGAAAGGTGATCCCGTAGGGCTCCAGGCCCAGCTCCTTGGCGTAGACGAAGAGCCCCAGCGCCTCCGAGGCGTTCACCCCGAACTTCTTGGACAGGGGCCACTCGCTGCCGGTGTTGTCCACCACGATCCTCAGATAAACCTGGCTGCCGGGGGCATGCTCCGCCAGCTTCTCCACCTCGGCGCGGGAATCGAAGGCGAAGGTGCGCAGCCCGGCCGCGGTGCAGCGGCGCACAAATTCCACCGCCTTGATGGGGTTGCTAGAGATGAGATGCTGGGGAGAGACGCCCAGGGCCAGCACTGCTTCCAGCTCCGGTATGGAGGAGAGCTCAAAGCCACAACCCTCCTCGGCGAGGGCCTTCAGGACCGCCGGGTGCGGATTGGCCTTCACCGCATAGAGGATATCGACGCCAGGCACCGCCTCCCGCACCGCCCGATACATCTGGCGGACGAGGCGACGGTCCAGCAGCAGCGCGGGAGTCTTCAGCCTGGCTGTCCGTCGCACCAACGCCGGGGAGAAATCCATAACCTAGGACCTCCGTGTCGGGACGCGAGCGCGCCCCAGGCTAAGCCACGAAGACGGGCTCGGCATCGGTGATGATAGGCCCCCCCCCCGCCAGGAGCTGCCGCAGGTACTTGGGCAGCAGGAACAGCCGGCGATGGCTCTCCCCGTCGTAGAACCGCAGGCCGCTGACGCCGCGCTCCGCCAGCACCCGGTCTACCTCCTCGGCGGTCAGGTCCAGGGGATGCCGCTTCCGAGGGGCAACCACGAAGCCCCAGCTCTCGCCGAAGGAAGGGACGTGGGCGTTGTAGGCGGCGGCATGGGGGAAAACGCTGCCGATGGTGTGGGCAACGGCCAGGTGGGGCTCCAGCACGCCCAGGTCGGCGCTCTCCGCCTGCACCGCCAGCACTCCCGCCTCGCTCAGATGCGCCAGGACGATTTGGTAGAACTCCTGGGTGAAAAGCCGGTAGGCCGGGCCCCCGGCCAGCGGATCCGTAACGTCCACTATGATCACGTCGTACCGCTCCGCGGTCTCCTCCAGGTAGCCCCGCGCGTCGCGATGAAGGAGTTGGACGCGGGGGTCGGCGAAGGCCCCTTGGTGCCAGGCCGCAAGGTGCTCCCGGCAGGCGGCCACGGCCTCGGCGTCGATGTCCACCATCGTCGCCCGTTTCACGGTCCGGTGCCGCAGCGCCTCCCGCAGGGTAGCGCCCTCCCCTCCTCCGATTACCAGCACCGTCTCCGGGCGCGGGTGCAGCACCATGGCTGGCTGCACCAGGGCCTCGTGGTAGATGAACTCATCCTCTTCCGCGGATTGAATCTTGCCGTCCAGGAACAGGGCGCGACCGCAGCTCACCGCCTCCACTATCTCCAGCTGCTGATAGGGAGTGCGCCTGGCGGTCAGGACGCGGCGCAACTCCAGGCGTATAGCTTCCCCCCTGCGCTTGCTGAACTCAAGGCCCAGGCCACTCAACGACCCCTCCCTACAAAAGATCGCCTCCTGGGCCGAAACCGGGCCGGAGGCGCCCGCGTATACTAGCACAAAGTCGCCCTGTTCCCCAGGGCACCCTGTTACGAAGCCTGTCCTGAGCCAAGCGAAGGGCTCTGGGTGACAAAGGGGCGGTGGACCTTGGAGGCTTTTTGTGCAAAGCTGCACAACCAGAAAGAGTGCGCCTGGGACGCATGCTATAATACGCCGTGCCAGATGCTGCTATTCAGATGAGACGCATACGCCATGATTGAGGCCAAGGGGCTCACCAAGCACTACGGCAACTTCATCGCCATCGAGGATGTCACCTTCAAGGCCGAGAAGGGCGAAATCCTGGGCTTGCTGGGGCCCAACGGCGCCGGGAAGACCACGACCATGCGCATCCTGACCGGTTACATTCCGGCCACCTCGGGTGACGCTAAGGTGGGCGGCTACGACATCCTAACGCAGTCCCTGGAGGCGCGCCGGCACCTAGGCTACCTGCCAGAGACGGTGCCCCTCTACACCGACATGACGGTGCGGGAGTACCTGGGCTTCGCGGGCAAGCTCCACGGCCTCACCAACGCTAAAGTCGCGAAGCGCAGCGGGCAGGTCATCGACACCTGCCGCCTGGGCGAGTACCGGGACACCATCATCGGCAAGCTCTCCAAGGGCTTCCGCCAGCGTGTGGGCATCGCCCAGGCCATCATCCACGAGCCCGACGTCTTGATCCTCGACGAGCCCACCATCGGCATCGACCCCAGGCAGGTAGTGGAGACCCGCAACCTGATCAAGGAGCTAGGAGGCGAGCACACCGTCATCCTGAGCACCCATATCCTCCCCGAGGTCAGCATGGTATGCGGGCGGGTGATCATCATCAACGAGGGGCGCGTCGTGGCCATGGACCGGCCCGAGAACCTCTCCGACCGCCTGGGCGGGGCCAGTCGGATCGTCATGGATGTGCGGGGCCCCGACCGAGAGATAGTGCAGACCCTATCCAAGGTCGAGGGTGTCAAGACAGTCAACAGCGAGGACCTGGGAGGCCGCCAGCGCTACACGGTGGACTTTCGTCCCAACAAGGACCTGCGGGAGGACTTGGCGCGCCTGGTGGTCAATCGCGGCTGGGGCCTGCTGGCGCTGCAACCCCAGGGGTTCAGCCTGGAGGAGATCTTCCTCAAGCTCACCACCAAGGAGGAGATCTAGGCCGTGCGCAACACCATCCTCATTACCGCCAAGGAGTTCCGTTCCTACTTCACCTCGCCCATCGCCTACGTGGTCACGGCGGTGTTCCTGGCGCTCACGGGCTTTTTCTTCGCGGTGAGCGTCACCCGCCCCCTGGCCGACGCCAGCATGCGAGACTTCGTCTCCATCAGCCAGTTCATCCTGTGGTTCATAATCCCGGCCCTCACCATGCGGCTTTTCGCCGAGGAGCAAAAGCTGGGGACCCTGGAGATGCTCCTGACGGCGCCCGTGCGGGATATAGAGGTGGTGCTGGGCAAATACCTGGCTAGCCTGGGTGTGCTGCTGGCGATGCTGCTGCCCACGGCCTATTTCGTCGCCCTTCTCTTCTGGTTCGGCACCCCCGACACCGGCCCCATCCTGAGCGCCTATATCGGCCTCGTCCTCATGGGCGCGGCCTTGCTTACTCTGGGGCTCTTCGCCTCGTCCCTCTCCAGCAACCAGATCATCGCCTTCGTCGTGGGGGCCGGTATTATCCTGGTGCTACTCTTCGCGGACGCCGTGGCGGGACTGCCCGGGGCGGACCCGCCGCTCTTCGTTCAGCGGCTCGTGGCCGTGATCCAGTACGCCAGCATCCGCACCCACCTGATCGACTTCTCCCGCGGGGTAATCGACACCCGGGACGTCATTTACTATGCAGTGCTGACCGTCGTGGGACTGTTCCTGACGGTGCGCTCCCTGGAGACCAGGCGATGGCGCTAGGAGCTGGCCATGGCCCCTGAGACGACGCCGCCGGAGATGCTCACCCCGGAGGCCCCACCCCAAAGCACGCTCCTGGAGCTGGTGCGGGGGCTTAGCCCAGTCCTCGCCCTCGCGGGCGTGGCCGCCCTCATCGTGGCTGGAGTCTTCCAGCTGGTCTTCACCGACCTATCCCTATACACCATCATCGTGCTGGGCATCGGCGCCGTCCTGCTCCTTGCCGCCATCGCCCTCAGCTTCGAGGCGGTCAAAGACGCCCTGGTGGGCCGGCGGGGCCGCTACGGGCTGAATACCCTGATCATGGTCAGCGCCTTCCTGGGCTTGGCGGTGGTGGCAAACTTCCTGGCGAGCCAATACAACGCGCGGTTCGATGTAACCACAGGCCGCCAGTTCACCCTCGCCCGCGGCACCCTGGCGACCCTGCAAGACCTGAAAGTGGACGTCCAGGTTACAGGCTTCTTTTCTCCCGAAACTGGAGGCGTCGACGCCATCCTGAAAGGCCAGGCTGAAGACCTGCTCTCCGCCTACGGGCGCGTCACCCCCCGCATCAAGTACCGGGCCATAGACTATCAGGTCCAGCCCCAAGCCCTGGCCAACTACAACCTCACCAGCGAGCCCCCGGTCCTGATCTTTGAGACGCCGGAGCGGGCCCAGCCCGTGTTCGGCCGGCTAACCGAGGCTGGCGTCCCCCAGTTCACCGAGCAGGACCTGACCAGCGCGCTCCTGGTCGCCACCGGAGTCAAGCTCAAGAAGGTCTACTTCACCGCCGGCCACGAGGAGCGTGACATCGGCGACAGCGGGGACCTCTCGACCGGCTACGGCCTCATCCGCCAGGGGGTGGAGGGCGACAACTACCAGGTCGAGAACCTCATCCTAGCCACCCTCAAAGAAGTGCCGACGGACGCCAACGTCCTGGTTGTGGCGGGGCCCAAGACCAATTTTCTTCCGGGAGAGGTGCAGGCTATCGACGCCTATCTGCGGCGTGGCGGCAAGGCCCTTTTCCTTGCCGACCAGAACACGTCCGAGGAGTTCCTGGGGTTATTGCAGACCTGGGGTATTGCAGTAAAGAAGGGCGTTATCGCCGATCCGTCGCGACACGTGAACCCCAACATAACCGACGTAGTCCCCATCACGAGCGCCCATCCCGTTATTGGCAACCTGAGCATCATATTCCTGCCGGCGGCGGTCGCCTTGGAACCTGCCTCCGACAAGCTAGCCCCGGCTTTGGCGGCCTGTCAGCAAGGCTCGGCTGCCGACGTAGACGGTTCGCTGTTCCAGTTTTGCCCTCTGCTGTTCTCAACCCCGAATAGCTGGCTAGAGAAAGATGCCGCCCAAAGCCCACCTAAGTTCGACAAGGGCACCGATACCGCAGGGCCCTTGATCATGGGCATGGCGGCAATCATTTTCGGCCCCCCCGAGGGCAAGGGGAAGGGTGCGGCGACCAACCCGGAAAAGCCCGCTCAGTTCGTGGTGCTGGGCGATACCGATTTCGCCGACAACGCGAACCGAGGGAGGAACAACCCCCAGCTCTTCCTGAACGCCGTGAACTGGCTGGCGGAGCAGGAGAACCTCATCGACTTACCGCAGAAGCCGTCGGGTTCGCGCCGCCTGATCCTAAGCCCCGAGGCCGCCAACTGGATCCAGTGGTCCAGCCCCCTGCTGCTCCCCGCCCTGGTCCTGGCCCTGGGCGGCCTCAACTGGTGGCGCCGCCGCTAGGCTGCCGCCATGAACTTCCGACTCACCCTTGTACTGGTGGTTACCCTGGCGGTCATCCTGGGTGTCATCTTTCTCCGCCCCAAGACCGCGCCTCCAGCGGCCCCCCAGCCGCCCATCGTCTATACCATTGACGAGCAGGCGCTGAACTTCATCGAGGTGCGGGCGGAGGGCAAGCGGGAGAGCTACTGGAAGGACAAGGACGGCAGGTGGCACATAGGCAGCCTGACGGGCATCGGTGTTGACGCGCGGCGCTGGGGCGGCATCCCCTTCCTCCTGAGCGGGCCGCGGTCCAAGCGGGTCATCACCGAGTCGCCCAGCCAAGCCGACCTCCAGGCCTACGGCCTGAACAACCCGCTGCTGCGCGTGACCATGGGGTTCGTGAGCGGGGACCGGTTCGAGGTGCAGCTGGGGGCCAAGACGCCCGACCAGGGGAGCAACTACGCCCTGAACAAGGGCTTCACCACCGTCTACCTGATCGACGAGACCTGGGGTGGCGTGCTCAGCCGGCTGGCTACCGACGTGCCCATCCCACCCCCCCCCACCGCCACCCTGCCACCCTTGTTGGGCCCCACCCAGCGCCCGTGAGTCTCTCCCCGGCGCCATCGCTAGGTGGGACCATTTTCAAGAGTTTCTCGTAGCGGAGAGGCCATGGACCTGCGCCTCTTCGCCTACATCGTGGTGGGGGTGCTGGTAGGGGCCGGGGTGGCGCTCCAAGCCACCATCAACAGCGCCCTGAGCCGTACCACCGGGGCCCTAGAGGCGACCTTCGTTTCGGTGACGGTGACACTCATCCTCATCGGCACTCTGCTGCTCGTGGGGCTGAGCAGCGGACACCTAGGGCAGGTGGCCTCGGCGCCCCGGTACCTGCTGGTGGGCGGCATCCTGGGCGGGGCCTTTCTCATCTCCGCCGTCCTGCTGGTGCCCAAGGTGGGAGCCGTCTCCTTCCTGACCAGCGTGGTGGTGGGGCAGCTGGCGGGGGCCCTGGTGCTGGACCACTTCGGTGTCCTGGGCCTGCCCCGGATCCCGCTGAGCCTTCCCCGCGTGCTAGGGATCCTGTTGCTGTTGGCCGGGATGCGCTTGGTGTTTCGCTAGCCTGGGGGCCGCCCCTTCGACGGGCTCAGGGCGAACGGATACCTTAGCCCCGCCAGGGCATCCGCCCCACCCGCTCCATGAACCGCCGGTGAAGCGCCGGGTTGGCGACCACAAGGCTCTCGCGCGCCGGCGCCGCCTCCTGGCCGTCGCGGTCGGTGGCTATCCCACCCGCCTCCCTGACAAGCAGGATGCCGGCCGCCAGGTCCCAGGGATAAAGGCTGTGGTGGAAGTAGAGGTCCAGGCGGCCAGCGGCCACATAGGCCTGCCCCAGGACAGAGGAGCCCATGACACGCACCCCCTCCACTGGCCAGAGGGCTGCTACGATGGCGAGGGCCTGAGCGCCGCGGGCATCCTTGTAGCCCAGGTCTACCCCTACGAGGGCGGCGGCCAGGCCCTCCACGGAGGACACCGAGAGACGACGGCCGTTCAAGAAGGCGCCCTGGCCCTTAAGGGCGTGGAAGGTCTCCCCCCGCAGCGGGTCATGCACCAGCCCCAGGACTATGTCAGCGCCGTGGGCCAGGGCGATGGACGTCGAGCAGTGGGGGACGCCGGAGGCGTAGTTGCGGGTGCCATCGATGGGGTCTACTATCCAGGTGAACTCCCCCTCGCGGCGGTGCTCCTCCTCGCACAGGAGGCCATGGCTGGGGAACTCGCCCTGGAGCAGCTCTACGATGGCCCGCTCGCAGGCCAGGTCCACGTCCGTGACCACGTTGCCCCGGCCCTTGGAGCGCACGCCTTTGCCGCCCGCCAGACCCTTGAGGATAAGCCCCTGGGCAACGGCCGCCGCCTCCTGGGCAACGGCCAGAGCTTGCCGTCCGCTGCGGGCGGTCGGCAGGTCAGGATTTGGCGGCCCCTTTTGCGGCAAGGAGGTCTCCTCTAGTACAGGCGGGTTAGGCCTTCAGGCCCATCTTACCCCGCACCTCGCGGATAGTCTCCATCGCGATCGCCTGGGCGCGACGGGCGCCATCTGCCAGGACCTCCTCCACGTATCCCGGGCGGGCCGCCAGCTCCGCCCGGCGCTCCCGGAAGGGCAGCAAGGCCCCGTTGATGGAGTCGGCCAGGATGCCCTTGCAGTCCACGCAGCCGATGTCCGCCGCGCGACAGCGGCGGTTTATCTCCGGCAGCCGCTGGGGAGTGAGGAGCTTGTGCAAGCTGAAGACGTTGCAGACCTCGGGCCGCCCGGGATCGGTGCGGCGGACGCGCTGGGGGTCCGTCACCGCCATCAGCACCCGCCGCCGGGTCTCCTCCGGCGTAGCCGCCATCCTGATGTCATTGTTGAGGCTCTTGCTCATCTTTGCCTTGCCGTCCAGCCCCAGCACCAGCGGCGCCTCCGTCAGCTTGGCCTGGGGCTCCGGGAAGGTGGGGCCGAACAGGGCGTTGAAGCGGCGCACGATCTCCCGCGCCAGCTCCAGGTGGGGGAGTTGGTCCTGCCCCACGGGGACGGTGTTGGCCTTGTAGAGGATTATATCGGCGGTCATGAGCACCGGGTATCCCAGGAGGCCGTAGTTCACGTGCTCGTCGCCCAGCGCCAGGGCATCGTCAGAGACACCACCGCTGCCCTTCGTGACCTCCCGCACCTTGTCTTTGAAGGTCGGCACCCGCATCAGCCAACCCAGGGGAGTCACCATGCTCAGCAGCAGGTGCAGCTGCGCCACCTCGGGCACGTGGGACTGGGCGAACAGGATGCTGCGCTCGGGGTCGATGCCGGCGGCCAGCAGGTCCAGCACCATCTCGTGCAGGTTTTCCGGGAGGGTGCGCGTGTCCTCCAGGGTGGTCAGGGCGTGGAAGTCCACGACGCAGTAGATGCAGTC
>SHYM01000067.1 GCA_009692805.1 Dehalococcoidia bacterium
TTTCGGTCTGGACGGGCGCTATTGTACCAGCTTCACCCAGGGACATCGAGGGCCGAAGGCCGCGTGTAAGCGTCGGTCGGCCGTCCATAGTTCGCAGCCCTGGATCTGGGCCAGCGCCACATACTGGGCGTCGTAGGCCTGGGGCCGGCGTAGCTCCGTCGCCAGGGCAAAGGCCTGGCGGTACAACCCCGCGGGCTCGCGCGCCCGCACCCCGTAGGCGAAGAAAAGCTCCAGGGCATCGCCGCCCTCCTCGACGGTCAGGAGGCGGCGGAAGACCTTGTTGCGGATCACGGATACCGTCTCGGCATAAAGCAGGGGCGGCCCCAGCAGGGCCGTCCCTTCCCTCGCCCAACCCTGGAACAGCGCCTCGCTGCGGACGTTTATATCCATGGGCAGCACCCAGGACAGCGCCAGGCTGGCATCGACGCAGACCTCCTCCATCATTGGTCAGCGCCCGCGCCGAGTCTCTTGTATCAGCCTGGTGGCGTCGAAGAGCCGCCCGCTGCGCTGAAAGATGCGCCCTCGCAACTTCCGTCCCCGTTCCAAGAGGGCCATCCTCTCCTGGACACCGGGGCCCCGAGCCGCCTTGAACCGCTCCAAGGCGCTACGGTCCATGAACCACTGATTGCCGACTCGGTAACCCACCAGAGCCTCCTCCCGCAGATAGCGCCGTACCTGTTCTGTCGAGCGGCCTAAATATGTAGCCGCCTCCGGCACAGTCACCTGGTCTTCTGGGGATGTGGGCATCGCCTCTCCTCTTGTTGTTGCGTACGACAACATACTATCACGCTTACTGCTCCCCTGTAAGGCCCATTTTCAGGAGCGGGGGGCAGCAGCAGCGTGGTCTCTGACAGCCGACCAACCCTCGAGACGCTGGGGCCGCCTATTCCCACTCGATGGTGCCTGGGGGCTTGCTGGTGATGTCGTAGACCACGCGGTTCACCCCAGGCACCTCGTTAACGATACGGGTGCTGATCCGGGCCAGGAGATCGTAAGGCAGGCGCGCCCAATCGGCGGTCATAGCATCCTCGCTGGTGACGGCGCGCACAGCCACCACATAGTTGTAGGTTCGAAAGTCGCCCATGACGCCCACCGTGCGGGCATCCGTGAGCACGGCAAAGCTCTGCCAAAGCTGCCGATACATATTGGCCTTCTTGATCTCGTTCATCACTACCCAGTCGGCGCCGCGTACGATCTCCAGCTTCGCCGCGCTCACCTCACCCAGGCAGCGGATCGCCAGGCCAGGGCCGGGGAAGGGTTGCCGCCAGACCATCTCATCGGGCAGGCCCAGGGCCAGCCCCACCTCTCGAACCTCGTCTTTGAACAGATGGCGCAGCGGCTCGACGAGCCGCAGGCGCATGCGCTGAGGCAGCCCCCCCACATTGTGGTGGGTCTTGATCTTGGCGGCCGCCGGGTTCTCCGCCGTAACGCTCTCGATGACATCGGGGTAAAGGGTGCCCTGAGCCAGGAGGTCCACCTGGCCCAGCCTCGCCGCCTCCTCTTCAAACACCCGGATGAACTCCTCGCCGATAAGCCGCCGCTTCTGCTCCGGGTCCGTGACACCCCTCAGCCGGCCCAAGAAACGCTCCTGGGCATCCACATATATCAGGTTCATCTTGAGATTGCGCTGGAACACGGTGCGGATCCGCTCCGGCTCCTCCCGCCGCAGCAGCCCGTTATCGACGAAGATGCAGGTCAACTGGTCACCCACCGCCCGCTGGATGAGGGTCGCCGTCACGGCGGAATCGACCCCGCCGGACAGGGCGCAGATGACCCGTCCCCCTCCCACCTGCTCGCGGATGCGGCCGATGCTCTCGGCGATGAAGTTGCCCGGCGTCCATGTGCCCCGGCAGCCGCACACCCGCTGCAGCCAGTTGCGTAGCAGCTCCTTTCCATGAGGGGTGTGCACGACCTCCGGATGGAACTGGAGCCCCACCATGCCAGCCTCGTTGCCGATCACCGCGTTGGGCGAGCTCTCCGTGAAAGCCAGCGCTCGGAACCCTGACGGCAGCTCTGTGACCTGGTCCCCGTGGCTCATCCACACCGGCATCTCAGCGGGCAGATTGTGGAAGATAGGATAGCCTTCCGACCCCTCGTGGAGGATCGCGTGCCCATACTCGCGAACCGCGCCGGGGGAAACTCGCCCCCCCAACTGGTGCGCCAGGAGCTGCATCCCATAACAGATGCCCAGCACCGGCAAACCGCTGGCGAAGACCCAGGCCGGAGCCAGGGGGGCCCCTGCCTCGTACACGCTGGCGGGCCCACCGGATAGGACGACGCCTCGCGGCTTCAAGGCCACCACCCGCTCCCACCCCACGTTCCAGGGAAGCACCTCGCAATACACCTGGCACTCGCGGATCCGCCGGGCGATGAGCATGCTGTACTGGGAGCCGAAATCCAGCACCACCACGGTCTCTCGCTCGGGTGGCGCGGCAGGCGCCACCGCCGCGGCCTCGCCCGACTTCTGCCTGGCGATCTCAAGATAGGCGGCCACCTCCACGTCGCCTGGCACGGCCACCCTATGGCTTGCGGTGCGCTCCTTCAAGTCGGTCAAAACACTCTCCTGGCGCTCTTTTTAACTGTTAGGGTAGCGTAGCATCAGCCCTGGAGGCAGTCAACGAAGGCTGCCAGACGGTGACTCATCTCGAGGTGACCTATACTGATGGCACAGGGATGGTCGCGGGCATACTCATAGAGAAAGCCTGATCGAGAAAATGCGGCTTGTTGTGCAAAGCCATTGATGGCTCTGACAGAGGGCGGGGCGGGCGCCCAGGGCTTGGCTGCTCTTGAGTCGCAGCTCGCCCAGGCGGTGGAGGTCCTGCGGGGGGGAGGGCTGGTGGCCTACCCCACCGATACCCTCTACGGACTGGGCGCCCACGCCTTTCTGGAAGACGCCGTCGCCGCGGTGTTCAGCGCCAAGGAGCGCCCACGCCACCAGGGCCTGCCCCTGCTCATCGCCGAGGCCGCCCAGCTTACGGATCTGGCCGCCGAGGTCCCCGACCTCGCCTGGAGGCTGGCCCAGGCCTACTGGCCGGGCGGGCTAACCCTTGTGCTGCGCAGTGGGCCTGGTATCCCAGCCATCGTCACCGGAGGACAGCCCACCGTCGCCCTGCGGGTTCCGGACCACCCTATCCCCCGCGAGCTGGTCCGCCGCTTGGGCGCCCCCCTGACGGGCACCAGCGCCAACAAGAGCGGCGGGCCGCCTCCTACGACGGCGGAGCAGGTGCGGAAGCAGCTGCAAGCTGTGGTGGCCCTCATCATCGACGGGGGGCGCTGTCCACTCGGCCAGCCATCCACCATCGTGGATGTCACTTCCCGGCCCCCACGTATCCTGAGGATAGGAGCCGTGTCCCCGAGTGAGCTGCGACGCCAGTTCCCCGATCAGCAGTGGGAAGTAGCGCCGCCCGCTGGCGTCGCCCCGTGAGTGGTTCGACAGGCTCACCACGAACGGCTTTAAGTCCGTTCGTCCTGAGCTTCTTTAAGTCCGTTCGTCCTGAGCTTGTCGAAGGGGCTAAATCTCAAATGGCATTTTTCACAAGCGCTGAGCGGCAGGTGTGCTAAAATGACCTGCGCTAAGGTGGAAGAATGCGTGTCGCCATCGGCTCCGACCATCGCGGTTACGCCTTGAAGCAGGCCCTCCTGACCCTTCTTCAGGAGCTGGGCCACGAACACCCGGACCTGGGCTGCTTCGACAGCGGGGCGGTGGACTACCCGGACATCGCTCAAGCCGTCGGCCAAGCAGTGGCAGCGGGTCGGGCGGACCACGGCATACTGATCTGCGGCTCCGGACTCGGGATGGCCATGGCAGCCAACAAGATACCTGGCGTCCGCGCGGCGCCCTGCCACGATAGCCTGAGCGCGCGGATGACGCGCGAGCATAACGACGCCAATGTGCTCTGCCTGGGGGCTGATATCCTGGGCGTTGGGCTCGCCCAGGATATCGTCCGGGCCTACCTGGCCGCCCAGTTCCAGGGCGGCCGCCACACCCGACGGGTGGAGAAGATCGCCAACCTGGAGGGCCGTCCGACTAGGGCAGGCGCGTCACCCGCTTGAGAGGCCCGCGCTGACGCCCAGATCCGTCGCGCGCTCCAGCCAAGCCCAGACGATCTCACCAGCACGCCCCACTTGCAGTGCGGCACGAGGGCCTGCCTTGAAGAAAAAGACCGTTAGAGACCTGGAGGTAGCCGACAAGCGGGTGCTGCTGCGGGCCGACTTCAACATCCCCTTCGAGACCGCCACCGCCACCATCACCGACGACACGCGCATACGGGCCACCTTGCCCACCATCGAGTACCTGCTGGCGCGGGGCGCCCGCGTCATCCTCTGTTCCCATCTCGGCAGGCCGGGAGGCCTCCGCGACTCCAAGCTGAGTCTGCGCCCGGTGGCGCGGCGCCTGGCGGAGCTGCTAGGCAAGCCAGTCCCCCTCCTGGAGGACTGCGTCGGCCCGCTGGTCAAGGAAGCAGTTGGCAAGCTCGGGCGCGGCCAGGTGACCCTGCTGGAGAACCTGCGTTTCCACGCCGCCGAGGAGCGCAATGACCCCGCCTTCAGCGCCGAGCTGGCATCCTTGGGGGAGGTGTTCGTCAACGACGCCTTCGGCGCCGCCCACCGGGCCCACGCCTCCACCGAGGGTGTGGCCCACCATCTGCCCGCTGTAGCTGGGTTTCTCATGGAGAAGGAGCTACGCTTCCTGAGTGCCGTCCGGGAGCAGCCCGAGCACCCCTTCTACCTGATCCTGGGCGGCGCCAAGGTCAGCGACAAGGTGGGCGTCATACAGAACCTCCTGGACCGGGTGGACGGCCTCCTGGTAGGCGGAGGCATGGCCAACACCTTCCTGAAGGCCCAGGGCCTGCCGGTAGGGGCATCCCTATACGAGGAGGACAAGGTCGCCTTCGCCCGCACCCTGCTTGACCAGGCCAAGAGCAGGCGGATCACCTGCCTGACGCCCGTGGACGTGACCATCGCCGACCGTTTCGACGCCGCCGCCAGCAGTCGCGTGGTCCCGGTGGCGGAGGTGCCCACGGACTGGCGGATCATGGACATCGGCCCCCAGAGCAGCGAGCTCTATCGCCAGGCCCTGGCTGACGCCAGGCTTGTGCTCTGGAATGGGCCCATGGGGGTCTATGAGTTTCCCCGCTTCGCCGAGGGCACCCGGGCCGTCGGCCACGCGATCGGCGCCGTCAAAGGCACCACCATCGTGGGCGGCGGCGAGACTGCTGCCGCGGTGCACGCCCTGGGCCTCGCCGACCGCATGAGCCATGTCTCCACGGGCGGAGGCGCCACCCTGGAGTTCCTGGAGGGGCGGACGCTACCAGGCATCGCCGCGTTGCTGGACGCCTAGCAGGGCATAACGATGCCAGCGACCATCCCCCTAGCCCCCTTCCTAGCCAGGAAGGGGGTAATATAAGTGGGGGCCAGAGGGGAGGATCCCTCTGCACTCCCTCCATATCAGGCAGGACGCCTATTCTGGTGGAAAGCCGGATGTCACCAGATTCAAATGCCCTTCCAGGTTTGGAACAGGATCAGCTTGGTAGCAGGCTGAGCTAGGAAGATACGATGCCCGTTGGTTTCGAGACCATCCCCGATGTGGCGCAGCCTACGCCCTCCAAGATCGTGTTCCTGGTCATGGACGGCCTGGGAGGGCTACCCCACCCAGAGACGGGGAGGAGCGAGCTGGAGAGCGCGCACACGCCCAACCTTCACGCCCTGGCCCGCAGCTCCAGCCTGGGACTCTCGACCCCGGTGGGGGCGGGCATCACGCCCGGCAGCGGGCCGGGTCACCTGGCGCTCTTCGGCTACGACCCCGTCAAGTACCTCATCGGCCGGGGGGTGCTGGAGGCCATCGGCAGCGACTTCGACTTGCAGCCCGCAGACGTGGCGGCGCGGGGCAACTTCTGCACCGTGGATAGTAAGGGCCTGATAACCGACCGCCGCGCCGGCCGCATCCCCTCCGCCGCCGCGGCCGCGCTCTGTGGCGAGATGGACGGGTTCGCTGAGCGGGGAGTCCAGTGCCTCGTGCGCCCCGTCAAGGAGCACCGCTTCATCCTGGTCCTCCGGGGCGCCGGCCTGGACGACGGCCTGACGGAGATGGACCCCCAGCGCCTCGGCGCACCCCCGCTGCCTCTCACCGCCACCAGGCCGGAGGCGAAGCTGGCCGCCCAGGTGGCCGCCGCCTTCGTGGAGCGGGCGCGGAGCCTCCTGCGCGACCGCCAGCCCGCCAACATGCTGCTGCTGCGGGGCTGGTCCAGGTATCCCAACTTGCCCAGCATGGCCGAGGTCTATCGCCTGCGCCCCGCCGCCATCGCCATCTACCCCATGTATCGGGGCCTGGCCAAGCTGGTGGGGATGAAGACGCTGCCCGCGGGCGAGACCCTGCAGGATGAGCTAGGGGCTCTGGAACAGAGCTGGGACCAACACGACTTCTTCTTCCTGCACTACAAGCCGACCGACGCCGCCGGCGAGGACGGCGATTTCGCCGCCAAGGTACGGGCCTTGGAGCAGGTGGACCAGGCCCTCCCACGCCTTCTGGCCTTGAAGCCCGATGTCCTGGTGATCACCGGCGATCACTCGACACCCGCGACCCTGGCAGCCCATAGCTGGCACCCCGTGCCGGTGTTGCTCCATTCTCGCTGGTGCCGTCCCTTCGACGCCGACGGCTTCACCGAGCGCGCCTGCGCCCGCGGCGAGCTGGGGCGCCTGCCGGCCACCGATATCATGCCGCTGGCCCTCGCCCACGCCCTCAAGCTCACCAAGTACGGCGCCTAAGGCTACACATGGCCGCCACATCCCGGGCCCGCCGCACCACCAAGAAGCCCCAGGACCTCCTGGCGCAGGGTGTCGCTGCCGGCAACAGCGAGGCCCTGGTACGGCGCGACCTGCGGGACCTGGCCCCCTATATCCCAATCGACCCCCCGGAGGTGCTAAGCCAGGAGACGGGCTTGCCGCCTGGGAGAATCATCAAGCTGGACGGCAACGAGAATCCCTATGGGCCGTCGCCCAAGGCCCGTGCCGCCCTGGCGTCCCTGGACAGCGCCCACCTGTATCCCGACCCCGAGCAGAGGGAGCTCCGCCGCGCCTTGGCCGGCCACCTAGGGGTAGCCGCGGAGCACATCGTGGCCGGCTCCGGCAGCGACGACCTCCTGGACCTCCTGGCCCGCCTCACCCTGGAACCTGGCGAGGGCGTCATCAACTGCGAGCCCACCTTCGGCATGTACCGCTTCGTGGCTGAGCTCCAGGGCGCCCAGGTGACCGAGGTGCCCCGCCAGGCCGACTACGAGGTGGACGTGGAGGCGGTGGCCCGCGCCGTGAACGGGCGCACCAAGCTCCTCTTCCTCGCCTCGCCCAACAACCCCACGGGCAATCTGCTGTCTCAAGAGCAGCTCAAAATGCTGCTGGGGCTGGGAGTGCTGGTGGTGGTGGACGAAGCCTACGTGGAATTCAGCGGCACGCCCGGTTTCGCGTCCCTGGTGCCCAGCCAGCCCAACCTCGCCGTCCTGCGCACCTTCAGCAAATGGGCGGGGCTGGCGGGCCTACGGGTGGGCTACGGCATCTTTTCTCCCGCCATCGCCGCCCGTCTGATGCAGATCAAACAGCCCTACAACGTCAACGTGGCGGCCCAGGCGGCGGCCATCGCCTCCCTGAACGACACCCAACACCTGCTGCGGAACGTGGAGCGCCTGGTGAGGGAGCGCGAGCGCCTCTACCGCGGGCTAGGCCGGCTGCCCTTCCTCGAGGTGCTCCCCTCGCGGGCCAACTTCGTCCTCTGCCGGCTGTTGCGTGGGCGCGCCGACCAGGTCTATCGTCGGCTGCGCGGGCGCGGCATCTTCGTACGCTATTTCGATACGCCGCTCCTGCGGCAACACCTGCGCATCAGCGCGGGCACCCGGCGGCAGACCGACGCCGTGGTCGCCGCCCTCGAAGAGATTGGGAGGGAGCTATGAGCCAGCCCCGCCGCGCGAACGTAGTCCGCGAGACCGCCGAGACCAAGGTGAGCATCCAGCTCCACCTCGACGGCTCCGG
>SHYM01000068.1 GCA_009692805.1 Dehalococcoidia bacterium
GCGGGGGCCAGCAGTTCGATGACAAGATCCCCATCTTCAACAGCGTCGAGCAGGCCGTCCGCGAGACCGGCGCCAACACCAGCCTCATCTTCGTCCCCGCCGCCTTCGCCACCGACGCCATCTTCGAGGCCGCCGACGCCGCTATCGGCCTCATCGCGTGCATCACCGATGGCCTGCCTACCCTGGACATGGTGCGGATCAACGCCTACCTGAAGGACAAAAAGAGCCGCCTACTGGGCCCAAACTGCCCGGGGCTGATCTCCCCCAAGGCGCGGGCCAAGGTGGGGATCATGCCCGGCAACATCCATATCCCAGGCCACGTGGGGGTGGTCTCCCGCTCCGGCACCCTCACCTACGAGGCGGTGTCGCAGCTGACCGCCCTGGGCATCGGGCAGTCCACCTGCATTGGCATCGGCGGCGACCCCATTGTGGGCACCTCCTTCGTGGACGTCCTGGGTCTCTTCGAGCAGGACCCGGAGACCAGGGCGGTGGTGCTCATCGGCGAGATCGGCGGCGGCGCCGAGCAGGAGGCCGCGGAGTTTATCAAGACCAAGATGAAGAAGCCGGTAGTGGCCTTCGTCGCCGGCCAGAGCGCGCCTGCCGGGCGTCGCATGGGACACGCGGGGGCGATCATCCAGGGCTCGTCGGGCACGGCGGCGGAGAAGATAGCGGTGCTGACCGCGGCGGGCGCCGCCGTCACCAAGAGCCCGGCCGAGATCGGCGTCACCATGCAGCGGCTGCTCCGCGAGCGGAAGCTCAGCTAGCGAGGAACCTGCCCTAACGAACCTCGACGCCCCGCGTACAATGGCTCACGCCATTAGTTGAGAGGAGTTGTCCGTGGAAAAGTCCACGGAGCTAGCCAACCTCATCGCCGGCTGGTTCACCGCAGCCGCCAAGGGAGATGCCTCCTACGCCAACAAGCATCTGTCCAAACGCGCCACGATGCTCCTAGTCGGGACCGACCCCAAGGAGTGGATTCGAGGCAAGGCCGCCGCCAAGTTCCTCATGGACGAAGCCACGGCCGTGGGAGGCAAGATCAAGGTCAGCGTGGGAAAGGTGGAGGCCTACAAAGAAGGCAGCGTCGGCTGGGGCATCGCCAATCCCACCATCACCCTGCCCAACCGCAAGAAGTTCCAGCCGCGCTGGAGCGCCGTCTTTCACCGCGAGAACGGCAAGCGGAAGATCATCCAGATTCACGCCTCCGCTGGCGTGCCCAACGAGCAGCTCCTGGGCTAACACGCTAGCCATTGCCTTCTCACGGCCTTGCATGAGCATGGCGTACCCCTCCCCAACAGGAAAGGAGGAGGGAAAGAAGGGCTGGGGGGCACCCCCTAGGCCCCCCGCCAGAGGGGCGCAGCCCCTCTGCACTCCCGCTAGTCCGGCAGGAGCCCGGTTCTGTCCAAAGCCACCTCGCGCCCTGTATATCGTCGAAATCGCGCTGAGCTCTCGCCCTACCGCTGTCCCTGGACTATGGTGTAACCTGGTCTTGTGGGACAGATGGAACCCCAGACGCAGTTCATCGCAGGCGCCCGCCGGCTCGGCGTCCAGCTGAGCGCCGGCCAGCTCGACGCTTTCGCGCGCTACGCCGCCGCGCTCACGTCCTGGAACCACCGGGTGCGGCTGGTGGGCTCCACCGACCCCCACGAGCTATATGTCCGGCACTTCCTGGATAGCCTCACCCTGCTGCCCTTGCTCCCTCCGGGCCTCCTGACCGTCGTTGACGTGGGCACGGGCGCCGGGCTGCCCGGTATCCCGCTGAAGCTGGCGCGGCCGGAGCTGGACCTAGCGCTGGTGGAGTCGGTGGGCAAGAAGGCTGCCTTCCTGCGCCAGATGGCCGTCGAACTCGGCGCCCATGGGGTGGCCGTGCTCCAGGCGCGGGCCGAAGCAGTGGGGCGCGACCCGGCCCAGCGGGAGCACTACGATGTCGCCGTATCACGGGCGCTGGCGGAGCTCGCGGTCGTCCTGGAGCTCGGCCTGCCGCTGGTGCGGGTCGGCGGCCTCTGCATCGTCCTGAAAAAGGGCGACATCTCGGGGGGATTGGCGCGCGCCCAGAACGCCCTGGAGCAACTGGGCGGGCGGCTGGCCCAAGTGCGCGACGCCGGGCTGCCAGATCTGCTCCCCGGGCATCTCCTGGTTATCATCGAGAAGGTGGCGCCCACTCCTGAGCGCTACCCGCGACGTCCCGGCATCCCCGCCAAGCGCCCACTTTCGCAAGTGAAGTGAAAGCCATGGCCTCCGCCAGCGATCTCGCCCGTGTCAGCAAGGCGCAGGTTCTAAACCTGACGACCACCGGCAGAAAGACGGGCCTGAGCCGCACCATCGAGATCTGGTTCGCGGCGAGCGGAGAGATGGTCTACATAATGTCCGGGGCCGGCCCCAAGTCGAATTGGGTCCAGAACCTGGTCCTGAACCCGACCGTCACCCTGGCCATCGAAGGCAAGGCCTTTCACGGCCGCGCCCGCCCTCTTGAGAGACGGCGCGACCGCCCGGCGTGGGCCCTGGCCCAGCGCCTGTTCCAGGAGAAATACGACTGGACCATCGAAGCCGGGGTGCTGCCGGTAGAGGCCCACGTCCAGGCCAGCCCTAGCCCCCAGCCCGGTTGACGCTTGCCCCCCCCGGGCCTATGATGCCCTGCGCATCACAGCACGCTAGAGGAGGGCTGCTCCCATGACACTTCCCCTGGAAGGCATCAAGGTATTGGATATGTCGCGCCTGGCCCCCGGCCCTCATTGCACCATGATCCTGGGCGACCTGGGCGCCGACATCCTGAAGGTCGAGGAGGCTGGGACTGTCACCGGCCGGCGGGCCGAGCAGGCCGGGGGCGCGGTAGCCACCCCCGGCATCCGCGCCGAGGCCAACCCCTATGACGCCCTGGAACGCAACAAACGCAGCATCTGCCTGAACCTCAAGGCGCCCGAGGCCCGCGAGATCTTCTACAAGCTCGTGAAGGACTCCGACGTGGTGGTGGAGGGCTTCCGCCCCGGCACCACCAAGCGCTTGGGGGTGGACTACGAGACCCTGAGCAAGCTCAACTCCCGCATCATCTACTGCGCCATCACCGGCTACGGGCAGACGGGCCCCTACGCGAGCCTGGTGGGCCACGACATCAACTACATCTCCCACGCCGGCGCCCTGGGCACCATCGGCAACAAGGGCGGCAAGCCCGTCATCCCCCACAACTTCCTGGCCGACTACGCCGGCGGCGGGATCCACGGCGCCCTGGGCATCTTGGCGGCCATCATCGCCCGCCAGAAGACGGGTCGGGGCCAGATGGTGGACATCTCTATGATGGACGGCGTCATGCTGCTGATGGGCTCCATGCTCTCCGGCTACTTCAAGCAGCGCAAGATAGATCCCCGCGGGGAGAGTGGATTGACGGGGGCACAGCCCCACTTCGACGTCTACGAGTGCAAGGACGGCAAATACATCAGCATCGGCTCCCTGGAGCCCTGGTTCTACGCCAACCTTTGCCGGGCCATGGGGCGGGAGGACTTTATCCCCCACGAGAACGCCACCGGGTCCAAACGCGAGGAGATCAGGGCCCACTTCGCCCGGCAGTTCAAGAGCAAGGGCCGCGACGAGTGGTTCGACATCCTCTCTCAGACCGACATTTGCGTGGCCCACGTGTACGGCCTGGACGAGCTGGAGCAAGCCCCGCAAGTGAAGGCTCGCAACATGGTCATCTACCTGGACCACCCCACTCTGGGCAAGATACCCCAGGTTGGCATCGCCCCCAAGCTGTCTGATACGCCAGGCCAGGTGCGCAGCTTTGGGCCCGCTTCGGGAGAGCACACCGACGGGGTGCTGAAGGGCCTGGGTTACAAGCCCGCCCAGATCGCCAAGCTACGGGAGGCTGGAGCCGTCAAGTAAGTCGCGCTGAGCTACAAGGCATACCCCCCGATAGATCGCCTCATGTCGGCCGCCACGTACGGGAGGCCCCTGATGCCGAAGAATAGAGCACCGCTCACCCTGGAGGCGATCCCGCCCAGGCTGTACCTGTCCGAGAACGCCTTTCTGGGGGTGGTGCTCTCGGCCGTAGAGGTGTTCAACAAGGAATGCCTCGGCATCCTAATGGGCTACCGCTCCGGGGGCAGTGGGATAGTAGTGCAGCGGGCGGTGGCCCTCCAGTCGGCGGCGCGGACACCGCGGGAGGTGCGCCCCAACCAGGCGGCCAGGGAACGGGTGCACCGGGCCCTGGACTCCCTGACCACCTTGGAGCAGCCCCTGGGCTGGTTCCACTCCCACCCCGCCCAGAAGCTGGAGCCGGCCTTGCACCGTCTCTCCGACGCCGACTGTGCGAGCCTGGACCAGGGCGAGATCGAGGTGCTGACGGCCATCTGGCCCCGCCGCCGCTCCCGGCCCTGGAGCTACAGCCCTCGCACCCGCACCCTGAGCGGCAGCCTGGGCGACTACAACCTGAAGCTGACCGCCTGGCTCCAAGGCGCGCCGGGCCGCCGGCCGGCGGCGCTGGAGGTCTACTGCCCCTTCGCCCGCGGCTACGAGGAGCTTACCGCCTGGGTCAGCTAGCCAGGCGTGGCCCCGCGCGACGAGGCGCGGGTGGCCGGTGGTTCGACAGGCTCACCACGAACGGAGATTCAGACCTTCGCCCTGAGCTAGTCGAAGGGGCGCCTTAGAGAGTCCCTCTCCCTCCCTGGGAGGGGCAGGGTGAAGGGAAAGCAACATGGACCTTGAGCTGGCAGGGAAAGTCGCGCTCGTCACGGGCGGGAGCAGGGGCATCGGCAAGGCCGTCGCCCGCCAGCTCGCCCTGGAGGGCATGGATGTGGCAATCGGCGCCCGCCAGCGCGCGGCCCTGGACAGCGCGGCCAAGGAGCTGACCGCGGAGACGGGCCGGCGCATCGTCCCCCTGATCGCCGACACCTCCAGCACCGAGGCCGTCAACGCCATGGTCGCAGCCACCGTCGCCGCCCTGGGCCGCCTGGACGTCCTGGTCAATAACGCGGCGCTGGTGGGGGGCGTCCCCTCCAGCGACCTGGCCACGGTGGACGAAGCGGCGATCCTGGACGACCTGAACACCAAATTCCTGGGCTACGTGCGCTGCGCCCGGGCGGCCGCGCCTCATATGCAGCGCCAGGGCTGGGGCCGCATCATCAACATCGGCGGGCTGGCGGCGCGCCAGGCGGGGACCATCGCGGGCGCCCGCAACGCCGCCATCGTCCACCTCACCAAGACCCTGGCCGACATGCTGGGACCGGCGGGCATCACCGTCAACGCCATCCACCCCGGCACCACCCGCACGGAGCGCACCGCCGTGGGCTGGGCGGAGCAGGCACGCAAGCAGGGATTGAGCCCCGAGGAGTTCGAGCGCAAGCTAGCGGGCCAGCACGCCATCCGACGCGTCGTGGACGCCAAGGAGATCGCCTACCTGGTCGCGTTCCTGGTCTCGCCCAAGGCGGGCGCCGTCACCGGAGAGGTCATCGCCGCCGGCGGCGGGCCGTCACGGGCGGTGTACTACTAGCGACGCCGTGGGGGGAGGCCGCTGCCGGGGCCGGCGGGGCAGCGCCCAGGCCGGCGGGGTGCCCCCCTTCGTACATAGCGCGGACATCATCCAGGAAGACCTTGACGATCCCGCGGGGGGCGCGGGTCTTGCGATAGAGCAGGGCCGTGGGCAGGTGGATGTCCACCCTGTCGCTGATCTCTATCTGAGTCAGGGCGCCCAGCTGTAGCTCGCGCTCCAGGGAGCTAACGGGCAGCAGGGAGATCCCCAGCCCCAGCTCCACCATCTTCTTGGTGGCCTCGATGCTGTCCAGCTCCATTGCGACCTGAGGGACGATGCCCGCCTCGCGGCAGACGTTGGTGATAATAACGTAGTAGGTGGACTCCCGGTCGTACAGGATCAGGGGCTGCTGGGCGATGTCGGCGATGCTGGCCCGGCCCCGGCGGGCGAAGGCATGCTTGGGGTTGGTGACCAGCACTATCTCCTCGTTATAGAGATGGATGCTCTCCACCTCGGGGTGTTGCAACTGGCGCGCGAAGCCCACTTCAATGTCGTCAGCCAGGATCATCTCCAGCACCTGCTGAGAGCGGCCCGTCCTGATAGTTACCTCGGCGTCCGGGTGCTTCTCCATGAACGGCTGCAGGAGCTTCGGCAGGACGTAGGTCCCGATGGTGCGAGCCGCTCCCAGGTGGAGCTTTCCGAGGGCGCCGCGGCGGCCCCGTTGCGCCATGTGCCGGCCCTCCTCGGCTGCCTGGAGGCAGCGCTCGGCGTAGTGCAGAAAGGCCTTCCCCGCCTCGGTGAGGCGCACCCCCCTACTACGCCGCTCGAAGAGCTCTTCGCCTAGCTCCCGCTCTAGGGCTTGAATGCGCGCGCTTACCGTAGGCTGGGTGAGCAGCAACGCCTCGGCCGCTTTGCTGAAGCTGTCATACATGGCCACGTAGCGGAAGGCCTCTAGCTGCCGCAGCTCCATGGGCCGCACCTCTCAACCCCACGCCCTTAAGGTGGAACGCAAGGATAGATTTTCATTATAACTGCTGGGCCGCAGCGTTCTACCGTCTATACGAAGGAGGGTAGTAGGCTCTCGGCAAACCTCCTCGAACTATACTAAGCAGACCTATATATTGCGCTTCACCCGCGACTCGATCTACATATAGTGGCGACAGCGCATTGACCAGCGTCCCCGGCCCGACTTATACTGCCGCCACAGCAGAGCCCAAGGGGGGAAGTAAGCCATGAAAGTCATCGTCCTGCAGGAGAATCTGAGCCGCGGCCTGGGCATCGTGGGCCGCGCCGTCCCCGCCCGCACCACCCTCCCCATCACCCAGAACGTCCTCTTGGCTACCGAGGGATCCATGCTCAAGCTGGCCGCGACTAATCTGGAGATCGCCATCACCTGTTGGATCGGCGCGAAGGTGGAGAAGGAGGGTTCCCTCACCATCCCGGCCCGACTGTTGAGCGAGTTCGTGGCCACCCTCCCCAACGATAAAGTGGAGCTGACGCTGCAGCCCAAAGGCACCACCATCGATCTGAGCTGTGGTCGCCAGTCCGCGCGGATCAACGGCCTCGACGCCGCCGACTTCCCGCCCATACCCACCGTCGGTGAGGGGGCCAGCGTCTCCCTGGACCCAGAGGCGCTGCGCCTGGCCATCGGCCAGGTCACTTTCGCCGCCGCCACGGAGGACTCGCGCCCGGTGTTGACAGGCGTCTACACGGAGTTCGAGGGTGACCGGCTGACCTTCGCCGCCGCCGACGGCTTCCGCCTTTCCGTACGCAAGCTGGACCTGGAAGCCGGTGCCCCCAGCAGGGAAAAGACGGGGGTGATCATCCCCGCGCGCTCCCTGAGCGAGCTGTCCCGGCTGCTCGGGATGGGCGACCAGCGCGACCCGGTCCAGGTGACCATCAACGCAGCCAAGAGCCAGGTCCTCTTCAAGCTCAAGAGCGCCCAACTGGTCTCCCAGCTCATCCAGGGCACCTTCCCCAACTATTCCCAGCTCATCCCCCAGAACTATGAGACCAAGGCCACCGCGGAGGTGACGGAGCTGCTGCGAGCGGCGAAGACCGCCGCCATCTTTGCCCGCGATGGCTCGGGCATCATCCGGCTCCAGGTGACCCCTGGGCAAGGCACGGCGCCGGGGAAGATCGCCCTCTCGGCGCGCGCGGAGGAGGTAGGAGACAACCTGGGAGAGGTGGACGCGGTGGTGGAGGGTGGCGCGGCCAAGATCGCCTTTAACAGCAAGTATCTCCTGGACGCCCTCGCCGTCATCGGCACCGGCCAGGTGGCCCTGGAGACCACCAGCCCCTCCAGCCCGGGCGTCATCCGCCCTGTGGGCGACGACAAGTACATCCACGTCGTCATGCCCATGTTCGTCCAGTGGTGAGTGGTAACGCCCCCGAGTCCCTAGCCAGGCACAGGCTCTAACGCCGGTCGGGTATTTCGCGCGCTGCCCGAGGTCACCGATGTACGAGACCCCAAGGGATTCCAGCCGCGCACCCACGAAGGGC
>SHYM01000069.1 GCA_009692805.1 Dehalococcoidia bacterium
TTAGCGGGGTATCGCCCAGCTCGCGGATCAGCTCCAGCTTGTAGGGCTGCTCCTTGAAGAGCTCCCCCGCCTCTGCCTGGGATGTCTCCCGGCGCTGGAAGGGGGCATCGGCGGCCATGATCTCCCGCATGCGCCCTTCGATAGCGGGTAGGTCCTCGGGCGTGAGCGCCCGCGGCAGGTCGAAGTCGTAGTAGAAGCCGTCCTCGATGACGGGGCCGATACCCAACTTGGCGCCCGGAAAGAGCGCCATGACGGCCTCGGCCATGACGTGGGCAGCCGAGTGGCGCTGGGGCGCCAGGGGGTCGCCTGGGTGCTCCTCGAAGTCGGCCCGCGGTGCGTCGGGCAAAGGTTGTCTCCTTACAGCTACGCGGTGCGCCGCCGCTGTCAACTACACATTTTATAGAGTTGCCCGCTCACCCTTCGCAACGGTTAGGATGAGCGGGCAAGCGACCCGCCACGAGGTCGCTGCGCCTTCGGCTGTGCCGTCTATCCCCGCGGCAGGCCCAGGCCGCGCTGGGCGATAATGTTGCGCTGGATCTCCGAGCTACCGGCGTAGATGGTCACGGGCACCGTCACCAGGTACTGGTCGCTAACGCGGCCGTTCAGTTTGGACCACTTGCCCTTGGTAGGAAGCTGGCCGTAGAGCCCCAGCATCTGCATCGCCACGTTGTACATGCGCTGGGTGAACTCGGAGCTGAAGAGCTTGTTCTCGCTGGCCTCGCGGTTGGGAACCTGGCCGTTGGACTGCATCCAGCCGATGCGGTAGCTCATCACCCGCGCTACCTCCAGCTCGACGCGCAGCTCGGCCAGCTTGTGCCGCAGGCGGGGATCGTCGCGGAGCCGCCGGCCGTCCAGCTTCGCGGTGCGCCCGAACTCGATGATCTCCTCCAGCGCCCGGGTGGCGCCGCCGATCTGGCCGATGCCGGAGCGCTCGAAGTCCAGCAGCGCCGCCATCACGTACCAACCCCGGTTCACCTCCCCCACCACGTTGCGGGTCGGCACCCGCACGTTGTCGAAGAAAACCTCGTTCACCTCGTGGTGCCCCGCCAGGTCCATGATGGGCCGGATGGTGATGCCGGGCGTGCGCAGGTCGGCCAAGATGAAGGTGATGCCCTTGTGCTTGGGCGCCTCGGGGTCGGTGCGGACGCCCATGAAGATCCAGTCGGAGTGGTGGGCGTTGGTGGTCCAGGTCTTCTGGCCGTTGATGACGAAGAAGTCGCCTTCGCGGACGGCCCGGGTCTGGAGCGAGGCCAGGTCGGAGCCGGCCTGGGGCTCGCTGTAGCCCTGGCACCAGTAGCGCTCGGCCCGGGCGATGGGCCGCAGATGCTCTCGTTTCTGCTCCTCGCTACCGTAGAGCATCAGCACGGGCGCCAACATGTTGGTGGCCCAGCCGTCTATGCCCGGAGCCCGGAAGTAGCCCATCTCCTCCTTGAAGACCATCTGCTCGTAGTAAGAGCGCTCCTGGCCCCCGTAGGCCCGGGGCCAGTGCAAGGCGATCCAGTTTCGCGCCGCCAGCTTCGCGGCCATGCGCTTGTGGAGCTCCCAGCCCTCCGCGCTGCCGATGCCGCCCAGGGCCAGACCGGCCCAGCCTTGAGGCAGCTCCTGCTCCAGGAAGGCTCGGACCTCCCGGCGGAATGCCTCCGCTTGCTCCGGCAGGGTGAAGTCCATGTCAGCCTCCCTTCGCTCTGACGGGCCCGCTCCGCTAGGGTCGGGGCCAGTATTGCGGAGCCTCGAGGGGTTGTCAACCGCCGACTGCTATACATTTCTAAAACTAATCTAAAACTAAGTTGACAAACATGATATCATCTCCTTAGCGGAGTGAGGGTGCTCGCCAGGCCGGGCGCGACGGCCATGACAAAGGGAGGGAGACAGCCATGTCCCAGGAAAACCAGCTGCCCCAGGAAACCCATCTGGTGGATGCAATCCGTACGCTGGTGCACCAAAACGGGCGTCACTATTCGGTCAAGGACGTGCGCAAGCGGTTGAAGGACGGGGCCAAGACGGGCCTGGTGCCGCCGGATGTGCGCCAGTCCATGGACGCCCTCTATAGCGAGCTGCGCCACGGCGATAGCGGCGCCGTGGGCAGTCATCTGGCGGTGACCTTGGACGACTACCCTGGCCTGCTGGGCCTGCTCCAGGAGGCGGAGCTGCGCAAGCTCCTGGTCCACGATACCCGCCAGGGAGTGATCTTCGTAAGAAAGGAAGCCATCCCTTACCTGCCCCTGGCCCGCTCTTCGCCGGTGACGCGGGAGCTGATGGACGCCCGGGCGGGCCTGGACATTTTCCGCCGCATGGCCATGGAGAGCGACTACGATTACTCCCTGCGCGGCATCTTCCACAAGTACAGCCACGCCTTGCCCCCGGACGTGGTGGTGCAGGCCGACGTCCGCTTCAACGAGATCGAGCAGCGGCTGCAGAGGGCCCGGCCGGATGAATTCCTGAGCCTCGCCGTCGGCGTCGACGAGTACGGGCCCCGGCGTCTGGAGCTCTGGCAGACCCTTGGGGAGCTGATCGTCTACGCCATCGAGTTCCTGGCCTCGGCCATCAATCGCTTCCAGAACCTGACCTCGGAGGAGCGCAAGGACGTGAGGCGCGCGCTCCTGGTCTGCTCCGCGTCCCTGATCTCCCTGAAGACCCTGGCCGAGGTCTACGTCGCCCACAAGGCCCATCGCTTCGATTTCGCCATCATGTACGTACAAGAGACCGCCCTGAGCCCGGCCTTCGCGCTCTAGCGCAGGCAGGCCACGTCCGAGCGAATTTGAAGGGAGCACGCAAGCTATGGTTATGACTAAAGAAGCACCGGTTCCGGCGGGGACCGCCGGCGTGGCGCAGGTTCGGGTGGTGGGGGTGGGAGGCGGCGGAGTGAACGCCATCCTGCGGATGCAGGGCGCCGCGGTCCCTGGAGTGCAGTTCCTCTGCATCAACACCGACGCCAATTCCCTGGAGCGGGCCAAGAATATGACCTGCGTCCGCATCGGCGATAACCTGACCCGCGGCCTGGGGGCCGGCGGCAATCCCGAGGTTGGCCTCAAGGCGGCCGCAGAGACCAAGGACTCCCTGACCGACGCTCTGCGCGGCGCGGACCTGGTCTTCCTGACCGCAGGGATGGGTGGCGGCACGGGCACCGGCGCCGCGCCCCTGGTGGCTGAGATCGCCCGGAACGCGGGCGCTCTCTGTGTAGCCGTGGTCACCACCCCGTTCTCCTTCGAAGGGGCCAGGCGCATGGCCACGGCCACCGCCGGCCTGCAAGCGCTGAAGGGGAAGGTGGACACCCTCATCGTCATCGGCAACGACAGACTCCTGGCGACCAGCCCCCAGAAGATGGCCGTGCAGGAAGCCTTCCGCATGGCCGACCAGGTGGTCATGCAAGCGATCATGGCGGTCTCGCGGGTCATCAACGTACCCGGCGACATCAACGTGGACTTCGCCGATGTTAAGGCCATCATGCAGGATGCCGGCAGTGGCATCATGGCCATCGGCCACGGCCAAGGGGAGCATCGCACCCTGGATGCCGCCCGCTTCGCCATTGCCAACCCCCTCCTCGATACCACTATCGAGGGCGCGAAGGGGGTGCTGTTCACAGTGGCGGGGGGCGCCGACCTGACCCTGGCCGAGGTCAACGCCGCCGGCCAGCTCATCGCCGAGACCGTGGATCCCGATGCCCAGATCTTCTTCGGCATGACCATCGACCAGACGCCCAAGCGCGCCAACCAGGTGGAGATCACCCTTATCGCCACCAAACTGCCGGAGCGTGCCCAGGCCCACAACACCCCCGGCTTCGTCCCGGCGAGGCTAGGGGGTAACGGGGCCTCATCCGACGTGGAGCTGCCCGCCTTCCTGCGCAGCCACCGATAAGCAGCCACTCCAAGAAACCAGATGGGCCTGGCGGCTTTCGCCGCCAGGCCCATCCTTTGTGCACCAGGCTTCAGCCTCGCGGGCATCCGAGGCGCCGGCCACGGTACCAGCTATCGCCGCAAACAATCAGTCTTAGGCACCCCCGGTGCAGGGGTGTACGTTTGCTGCCCTGCTGCAATTGGCCCCGGAGGGGGCTTGTTTTTCGCTGTGGAGGGTCTATAATTGGCAGCGTTCTAAAACTCCTCCTAAACTAATTTCTGCGGTGGCTGGGCCTTGGCCGGTGCCTGCCGGGAGCAGAAAACCGCGAGGGGCAGTGGGACGGGATCGGGCGGGTGTCGTTGTAGGACTAGGAGGGTCCAATGGAATCGGCGCAGGAACAAACGGGACAGATAGGCTTGGTCGAGATCAGGGTCATAGGCGTGGGGGGCGGTGGGGGGAACGCCGTGGCGCGGATGGTCAACGAGCAGGTCCGGGGCGTGCAGTATATCATGTGCAACACTGATGCCAATGCCCTGGGCCGGGCGCAGAATGTCACCACCGTCCGCATCGGAGACAAGCTGACCCGGGGGTTGGGGGCCGGAGGCGACGCCAAGAAGGGTAGCGCCGCCGCCGACGAAAGCAAGGCGGTCCTCATGGAGAAGCTAAAGGGGGCGGACCTGGTTTTCATCACCGCCGGCATGGGCGGGGGCACGGGCACCGGCGCCGCGCCCGTGGTCGCCCAGATCGCCAAGGACTGCGGGGCCCTCACGGTGGCGGTAGTCACCACGCCCTTCTCCTTCGAGGGCGCCCTGCGGATGTCCACCGCCACCAGTGGGATCGCGGCCCTGAAAGACAAGGTCGACACCCTGGTGGTCATCAACAACGAGCGGCTCAACGCCATGTCCGATAAGAAGACCTCCATGCAGGAGGCGTTCCAGATGGCCGACGCCGTGGTCGGCCGCGCCATCCTCGCCATCGCTCGCATCATCAACGAGCCGGGCGACATCAACGTGGACTTCGCCGACCTGCGCGCCATCATGACGGACGCCGGGACGGGTCTCATGGCCGTCGGCCACGGCAGCGGGCCCAACCGCACCATCGACGCCGCCCGCCACGCCATCGCCAACCCACTCCTCGACATCTCCATAGCCGGCGCCCGCGGCGTCCTTTTCACCGTGACCGGCGGCCCCGACCTGAGCCTGGCGGAGGTGAACGAGGCCGGCCAATTGGTGGCCGACGAAGTAGACCACGAGGCCCAGATCTTCTTCGGTATGCACATTGACCCGGCGATGGGCAAAGACGTGGACTTCACCATGGTGGCCACCAAGATCGACGCCATCACCGAGGAGGACCACGCCACGCCCGCCCAGTACCAGCGTCCCTGGGAGCATCCAACTGCGGATGAGGATGCCGACCTGCGCGTCCCGGCCTTCCTGCGGAAGAGCCACTCACGCCCTGGAGAGCAGCGGCTAAGCCGGCTGCCCTCGGACCGGAGCCGACGCTAAGAGCCAGAGGGCTCGACAAGTGGGCTGTAGCTGAGGGGAGGGACCACACCGGTCCCTCCCCTCAGCTATTTGGCCCTCGCTGGGACTCCTAAATCTCCATCGCGATGAGGGTCACCGTGCGGTCGATCCCAGGCACCGAGTGGATCCGGCCGGTGACCAGCTCGCCGATGGCGTTTACACTCTCCCCTTCCACTTGCACCACCAGGTCGTAGGGCCCCGTCACCACGTCCACCCGCTTGATGCCGGGGCTGGCGCGCAGCCCCCGGGCCACGTCCTTGGTCTTGCCTACAGAGGTCTCCACCAGAATATAGGCTGTGGTCGTCACGCTAATTCCTCCTTTTCCCTCAGTGAGGTTTCTTCATACCCCGCGAGTCGGGGAAAGTCAAGTTTCATTGGGGATGAGCATCAGCCCCTTTGGCCACCAGGCCCACCACCCGCCGCTCGAACAGGCGCCGCTCCAGGAGAATTCGGTGCTGGCACCCCAAACAGCGCAGGCCGATGTCGGCCCCCAACCGCACCACCCGCCACTCCGCGCTGCCACAGGGGTGCGGCTTCTTGAGGCGGTAGACGTCGCCCAGGCGGACCTCCAGCAGTGCCATGGCCGCTCTCAACCTGGTCCCGGCGCCGGCTCGCGCAGGGCGTTGATGCGGTCGCGCAGGTGGCCAGCCTCGCGGCGGGCGGCCGCGGCGAAGTCCACGCCCGACGCGGCGTACAGGACCTGACGAGAGGCGCTGATGAGGGCCAGCTCCCCGCGGGCATCGCTGCCTGCCGCGACCGCCGCCTCCACCTCCCCTCCTTGCGGGCCGATACCGGGGACGAGGAAGAGCATCTCCGGGCACAATTGACGCAGCTCTCGGAGCTGCTCCGTATAGGTAGCGCCCACCACCAGGCCCACGTGGCCCCCGCTGTTCCACTCCAGCGCGCGCCGCGCCACCTGGACGTATAGCGGCGCCGGCGCCGCCTGACGCGACCGCTGGTTGGGCTCGCTCAGCACCAGGTCCTGGAAGTCCCCCGCGCCCGGATTGGAGGAGCGGCACCAGATAAACACACCCTTGTCGCTGTAGGTCAGGAACGGCTCCACCGCATCGCCCCCGCCGTAGGGGTTGACCGTGGCGGCGTCGAACCCCCAGGTTTCGAAGAGGGCGCGGGCATAGGCCTGGGCGCTGGGCCCCACGTCGCCCCTTTTGGCGTCGGCGATGACAGGGATACCGGCGGGGATCGCCTTCAAGGTCTGCTCCAAGGCGCGCAGGCCGGGGAGGCCCAGCGCCTCGTAGAACGCCAGGTTGGGCTTGAAGGCGCAGACCAGCTCCGCCGTGGCCTCGATGATGGCGCGGTTGAAGGCGGCCACGTCGGGCAGCGGCATCCGCGCAGGGTCGGGGTCCAGGCCCACGCAGAGCCAGCTACGGTGGGCGCGGGCCGCGGCCAGGAGCTTTTCGCGGAAGGTCATGCGATCCCTCGACTGCATGATACGGAAGCCGAGACAAAATGTCAGCGGTCCGCGCCTCGCTTCGCCCAGAATCCGTCATCAAAGGGCGAGACCATTCGCCTGCGCTCAGGGTGATCCTAACGGAGCAGGCACCTCGCGGCCCCCCCAGCGTATCGCCCGGCGCAGCGGCGCCGCAGCTTGACGTAAGGCGTCACCGCCGCTACACTAACAGGCAAATTGAATATTGCCCCTTATGCAGAGCGGCGGAGGGACCGGCCCGACGAAGCCCCGCAACCGGTTCTTCACCTGGCGGTGAAGGATACGGTGCGAAGTCCGGCAGAAGATTCTGCGACATGAGAGGCTGAGCAGCAGACCTCTTCGCGTGCAGAAGAGGTTTTTTGTTGTATTTGCCCCCGCCCGGAAGGAGCAGCGATGTCTTTCGCTAGGGCGCTGCGTTGCCGCGAGTGCGGCCGCGAGTACAAGCTAGCCCCCGCCAACGTCTGCGAGTTTTGCTTCGGCCCCCTGGAGGTCGCCTACGACTACGCATTGATGCAGGCGGCCGTCAGCCGCGAGAAACTGCAGGCGGGCCCGCCGACGCTCTGGCGCTACCAGGACTTGCTGCCCGTGGACCGCAACCCCCGGGTGGACATCGCCGACGGCTTCACTCCCCTCATCAAAGCCAACAACCTGGGCCGGGAGCTGGGCCTGGACGAGCTTTACCTGAAGAACGACTGCGTCAACCCGACCTACTCCTTCAAGGACAGGGTGGTCGCCGTCGCCGCCAGCAAGGCCATCGAGTTCGGCTTCAAGACTTTGGCTTGCGCCTCCACCGGCAACCTGGCAGGCGCCGTGGCCGCCCACGCCGCCAGGGCCGGGCTGGAGGCCTTCGTCTTCGTCCCCGCCGACCTGGAGGCCGGCAAGATCATCGGCGCCGCCGTCTACGGGCCCACCATAGTCGCCGTCAAGGGCTCCTACGACGAGGTGAACCGCCTCTGCTCGGAGCTGGCCGACCGCTATCCCTGGGCCTTTGTGAACATCAACGTGCGCCC
>SHYM01000070.1 GCA_009692805.1 Dehalococcoidia bacterium
CCCGCGCCTAAGCGGAGCACGCGACCGAGCTGGCGCGCCTGCGCTGGCGAGAAGCGGACACGCCCTTCGGCTATGGCCTGGGGCGGCACGAAAAAGCGGTGCATCGCGTCGCCAGCTTAGGGCCGGTCGCCGCGACGGCGGACCACCAGAGCGCACCAACCCTCCTCCGCCAGGGCCGCCCGCACGTTGCCCCCGGCCTGCTTGAGGGCCGTCGCCACCTCGGGCTGGCGCTCCTCCAGGAAGCCGCTGACTATGGCGATGCCGCCGGGGCGTAGCGCCCCCAGCAGCGGCCGCGCCAGGTCCAGGAGCGCCTGGGCCGTCAGGTTGGCCACCGCCAGGTGAAAGCTCCCCGCCGGGGCCAGCTCCAGAGACCCCTGCTGGACCGAGATGGCCTCGGCTAGCCCGTTGCGCGCCGCGTTCTCCCGGGCTGCCCGCACCGCCACGGGGTCGGTGTCCAGCGCCAGCACACGGCGCGCGCCGAGCTGGGCGGCGGCGATAGCCAGGATGCCGGAGCCGGTGCCCAAGTCCAGGGCCTCCATGGATGGCAGGGTATAGTCCTCCAGCCCGCGCAGGCAGAGCCTGGTGCTAGGATGCTGGCCGGTGCCAAAGGCCAGGCCAGGGTCCAGCGCGATGACTACCTCCTCCGGCGCTGGCGTGTGGTCGCGCCAGGTGGGCACGATAACGCAGCGGCGGCCGACACGGGTGACGTGGAAGTGCTGGCGCCAGGCGGTGGCCCAGTCCTCCTCCTCGATGGCGCGCACCGCCAGGGCTCCCACGCCCGCCCAGAGCTGCCCCAGGTGCCACAGGCCCTCCCGGGCCTGGCGCAGCGGGCCCTCCGCCTCTTCACCCGCTAGCAGGTATCCTACGACGGCTAGGGGGCCTCCTCTGGCGAGAAGGCCACCGCTGGCTGGCCCCTCGAACTGCGGCTCGCCGGCCAGGGCCTGTTCGATCGCGATGCCGCGGCCGGTGCAGCGGCTTAGGAGCTCGGCCACCGCCTCCGCCGCCTCGCTGTCCACACTCACGCGCAGCTCAAGCCAGTGGTTAATAGCGCGACCAACTCATCAAGCTAGTACCTACTTTGCGATAAAGACCGTCACCTTTCCCGTTCGTGGTGAGCCAAGAGTTTACCCTGAGCAGAGCCGAAGGGGACCACGAGGGCCGCCCCTGCGGCGGGCTCAGGGCGAACGGGCACGGACGCCGACGGCCATCCTAACGCTGTTTTTCACCACCTGGCACTAGCGGGCTCTCGGGAGCCCCCCCTCACTCCTTGAGTGCGCCGCGTATCTGGTGCAGCAGCTCTCGGTCCTGCGGGGACAGGGAGTCTTCACCCATGCCCTTGGCCAGCTCCCGGAGCAGCTTCTTCTGCTGATCGCTGAGGGCGGTGGGCGTGACCACTTTCAGATGGACATAGAGGTCGCCGCGGCCACCCCGCTGGACGTGGGGGACGCCCTTGCCGCGCAGCGGCAGCACCGTGCCCGCCTGGGTGCCCGGCTCCAACTTCAGCCTCGCCCGCCCATCGAGGGTGGGGACCTCCAGCTCGGCGCCCAGGGCCGCCTGCGTCAAGGTTACGGGCAGGGTAAGGTGGATGTCGTCGCCCTCACGCTGGAAGAAGGGGTGCGGCTCCACTTCCAAGCGGATATACAGGTCCCCGGCGGGACCGCCCCGCAGTCCCGGCTCCCCCTCCTGGGAGAGCCTGATCTGGGAGTCCGCGTCCACGCCCGCCGGGACCTTGAACTTAAGGCGTCGTTGCCGCGGGACACGGGTCGCCCCACGGCACTGGGAGCAGAGCTGCGGCATGACCTGCCCCCTCCCCCCGCAGCGGTCGCAGGCGGCGATGTTTACGAACTGGCCGAAGAGGCTGCGCTGGGCCCGGCGGACCTCTCCCGTGCCGCGGCACTGGGGGCAGGTCACGGGCGCGGTGCCGGGCTCGCCCCCGCTTCCGTGGCAGCGGGCGCAAAGCTCCGGCCGCGTCAGCTCCACCTCTTTCTCGCAGCCGCCGACGGCCTCCTGGAAGCTTATGCGTAAGACATACTGTAGGTCGGCGCCGCGGCTGGGTCCCGACCGGGTGCGGGTGGCCGTGCCCCCAAAGAAGGAATCGAAGATATCGCCGAAGCCGACGGAATCGAACCCCTCGAAGGGGCGCCCGGCGGCCCGGCCCAGGTCCGACTGGCCGAAGCGGTTATAGGTGGCCCGCTGCTCCGGGTCGCTCAGCACCTCGTAGGCCGCGTTGATCTCCTTGAAGCGGGTTTCGGCCTCGTCCTCCTTGTTGCGGTCGGGGTGGTACTGAAGGGCCAGCCTCCGGAAGGCCTTCTTGACGTCCTCCTGCGAGGCCTCCCGGTCGAGGCCCAGCACTTCATAGTAGTCGCGCTTGGTGGTCATACCCGCCCTGCCCTAGTTTCCAGTCCAGGACATTATAGGGATGGCCTTTGCCGGCCGGCAAATCTCCTGGAGGACGCAGGGGCGGGCGGGAGCGCCGAAGGCTAGTTGCGATCGCCGGGGTAGGCTGAGGGGAGGATCTCGTCGAGCACGTCGCGGAGGAAGTGGACAGTGGCCAGGGCGCGGCTGTAATCCATGCGGGTGGGGCCGATGATGCCGATGGTCCCGCTCACCTCGGTGGTGCGCCCGTAGGTAGCCACCACCAGGCTGCACTGGCGCAGGGAGTCCGTGGGCATCTCGTCGCCGATGAAGACCCTCGGGTCGCGGCTCTCGGCCAGGGCCGCCAGCAGGCCGGCCAGGCTCTCCCGCTGCTCAAAGGCCTCCAGCACGTCGCGGGCCCGTTCGCTGGAAGCGAACTCCGGCTGACTTAGCATTTGGCTCAACCCGCCCACGTAGGCCGCCTGGCGGGAGAGGTCATCCTCCTCTTCCAGAAGCCGCAGGACCGATTGGAGGGCCAGGGCCTCCAGCTCGGACCAGGCGATGGTCAGGGCCGCGATCTCGAAGCGGTTATGGCCCGGCAGGTACTGGTTGAGCCGGTTGCTGACGCGGGTCAGGTCTTCCTGGGTGACGGCGCTGGGAAGGGGCAGGCGGTGCTCCTTGAGTTTGGCCCCCTGGAGGACGAGGACGAGGAGGGCCAGGGTCTCTTGCAGCGCCACCAATTGGACCTGCCGCACATGGGCCTCCGCCGCCCGCGGCACGGTGACCACGGCCGCGTTGTGGACCAGCTTGGCGACCACGGCGGTGGCGGCCTGGCACCAGGTCTCGAACTCCGGCCCCAGGCCCTGCAGCCGCCGCCGAATGGCGAGCCGCTGGGTCTCCGGCAGCGGGCTCTCCTTGAGCAGAATATCCACGTAGTAGCGATAGCCCAGATCAGAAGGGATCCCCCCGCCAGAGCTGTGGGGCCTCGTGATGTACCCCGCCTCCTCGAGGGCGCCCATGTCGTTGCGAACGGTGGCGGAGCTGACGGGCAAGCCGTGGCGCTCCACTATAACCTTGGAGCCCACGGGGAGCGCCGAGGCTACGTAGTCGGCCACAATGAGCTGGAGGACCTGCTTCTGGCGCTCGGTTAACACGCCGCCCTCCGGACGTTTGGCACTCCACGAGCGGGAGTGCCAGGTACTCTAGCACCTACCTGAACGCTCAGTCAAGCTGGGCAAGCTAGACGGTCGTCGTTGACGCTTCTGGGGCCCCTTGTTAGAATCGGCTGAGTGGGCGGTTAGCTCAGTCGGTTAGAGCGCAGCGTTGACATCGCTGAGGTCAGAGGTTCGATCCCTCTATCGCCCACCAGCGTGTGTTCAGGGCGGAGCAGGTGAAGGAGCAGGGCATGAAGGTGTACTGTGGCATCCCTCAAGACTTGACCAAGGTCCCCGAGGCCGTCAAAAAGGCCCAGGAGATGGGCTACGATGGCGTCACCAGCAGCGAGACCCAGCACGACCCCTTCTTCCCGCTGGTCGTGGCGGCCGAGCATAGCCAGAGCGTCCGCCTGACCACCAGCGTCGCCATCGCCTTCCCCCGCAGCCCCATGGTTATGGCCAATATCGCCTGGGACCTGCAAAACTACTCCCAGGGCCGCTTCATCCTGGGCATGGGCACCCAGGTGAAGGGGCACAACGAACGGCGCTTCAGCGTCCCCTGGGTAGCCCCCGGCCCCCGGCTGCGGGAGTACGTGCTGGCGCTGCGGGCTATCTGGGACTGCTGGCAGAACAACACCCCCTTGAAGTTCGAAGGGGAGCATTATCACTTCAGCCTGATGACGCCCAACTTCAGCCCGGGCCCCATCAAATACCCGCGCCCGCCGGTCCACATCGCCGCCGTGGGGACCTACATGTGCCGCCTGGCCGGAGAGGTCTGCGACGGCCTCCGCCCCCACGGCTTCACCACCCCCAAGTACGTCCAGGACATCACCCTGCCCAACCTCGAGGCCGGGGCCAAGAAAGCGGGCCGCTCCCTCAAGGACCTGGACATCTTCGGCGGAGGCTTCATGGCCGTGGGCGCGGATGCGAAGGATGCCGAGCGCCTGGCGGAGGGCATGCGTACTCAGATCGCCTTCTACGGCTCCACGCGCACCTACCACAACGTCTTCGAGCTCCACGGCTGGAAGGACATCGGCCCCAAGCTCCACGAGATGTCTCTGAAGGGCCAGTGGAGCGAGATGGCCAAGGCGGTCCCGGACAACGTGCTGGAGGAGTTCGCCCTGGTCTGCACCCTGGACGACGTGGTCGCGAAGGTCAAAAAGCGCTATGGCGGCTATGCCACCAGCCTGGGTCTAAGCCTGCCCACCAGGACCCCCCAGGAGGTTCATAAGGCCAAGGCCGTGATCCAGGCGATAAAGGCCCTCTAAGAGCCCGCGGCATCTCCAATAAGAGGCCCTGGTAGCAGTTGCCAGGGCCTCTTATTTATGGGCGAGGGCGTGCTGGCGGCCCGCTGGCAGGGCCAGGGGGCCGCTGCTAGAATGGCGCCGTGGGGCTGTAGCTCAGCTGGGAGAGCGCTGCGTTCGCATCGCAGAGGTAACGGGTTCAAGTCCCGTCAGCTCCACCAACATTGGCGTGATGGGCTGACCAAAACTCCTGGGACTCGCTCGCGAACTTGTAGGAAGCGATCAGGCAACAGTTCCCTCAACCTGTACCTCAGGTCGGGTCGCAGAAAGCTATCGCCTATATGTTGTTTCGGTTCGACGAGCGACCTTCAGAACGACCACCAGCGCTCGGTCGTCTTGGATATCGTAGACAACTCGGTATGCTCCAACTCTGATGCGCCAGGTTCGCTCCTCTCCCCGGAGCTTGCGACTCCTGCCGGGCGAGGATCCTCCGCCAACGCCTGGATAGACGTTGCCAGCCTCGCCTGGGCTTCCCGTGGCAATCGCCGCAGGTCTCGCTGGGCTGCTGGGGCCAGCTCAACTCGGTAAAGCCTGCCCTGAGCCTGCCGAAGGGGCATCCCTACCGTGCTGGACCAGCCTTCAGGTCACGGAAGAACTCGCCGGCTTCCACGCCTCCCTGGCGCTCCCATTCATGTCGCGCCTCGTCCAAGCCGGCCCGTAGCTCCTCGTCGTCCCGAGCGTGCAACCACTCAGTGAGGGCTTCAGCCACAATATCCTTGGCGTGGCGGCCTTTGCGGGCCGCCTCCACCTTCAGGGCCGTATACAGTGCCTCATCCTCGAAGATGACCGTCATACGCTTGGACATGCTCGCTCCTAGACGCCTGAGCGCTTATACTGCTGGACGCCTACACGCCCAGTATAGCAGTTCGCCCTTGGGGACTAGCGCGCCACTACGCGATCCACGTAGATGCCGGGCGTGACGACGGCCTCGGGGCCGAGGACGCCCGGCTCCACGATCTCGTCGACCTCGGCTATGGTGACGCGCCCCGCCGTGGCGATGGCGGGGTTGAAGTTGCGGGCCGCGAGCCGGTAGACCAGGTTCCCCAGCCGGTCGGCGCGGTAGGCCCGCACCAGGGCGAAGTCGGCGGTCAGGGCCTGCTCCAAGACGTGCTCGCGCCCCGCGAAGAGCCGGGTCTCCTTGCCCTGGGCTAAGAGCGTGCCGGCGCCGGTGGGGGTGTAGAAGGCGGCGATGCCAGCGCCGCCCGCCCGGATGCGCTCGACCAGGCTGCCTTGAGGCGCCAGCTCCAGCTCGATGAGGCCGCGTTTGTGTAGCTCCTCGAAGGCGCTCTGGCGCGAGGGCGACCCGGGGACCGGGTAAGAGGCGATGACCTTTCGCACCTGGCCCGCTTCCACCAGCCGTGAGACGTCGGTCTGGCCGCTGCGCCAGCCGCCGGAGCAATCGTTCATGATGGCGGTCAGGCCGCGGACGCCCAGACGGTGGAGCGCCTCGATGAGCTCAGAAGGCACGCCGACACCGGCGAAGCCGCCGAACATGATCGTGGCGCCGGCGGGGATGTCGGCGACCGCCTGGTCACAGCTTGCCCAGAGCTTGCTCATCACCATGCGCTGGTCCTACCCAGCTTTGCACGAAAAGTCTCGTTTTCTTCGATCTGGCTCTTCCCTGGGGATGCCCTCGACCATCCCCCTGGCCCCCTTCCTGGCCAGGAAGGGGGTGGTATGAAAGGGGGCCAAAGGGGGACACCCCCTTTGGCCCCCTGGCAGATCCCGAGCATCGGGACTCTGCACTCCCTCTACCCCGGCAGGATGCCATTCTTGTGCAAGGCCAGTCTTACCCAATAAAACACCAGATTCATGCATCCTTCAGCTCCCGAAAGAGGAGGGGTGCCAGAAAAGGAGGCGTCGCTCCAGCCAGTACACCAGCCCCATCAGTCCCAGCCCCAGGACGGCCAGGACCGCGACCGCGGCGAAGAGCGCCGGCATGTCCAGGCTATTGTTCGCCACCAGAATGGCCTGGCCCAGGCCGCGGCCCGCGCCCACCCACTCGGCCACCACCGAGCCGACGATGCAGAGGGGCACGGCCACCTTCACGCCCGCGAAGAGGAAAGGCAGCGCGCTGGGCAGCCGCAACTTCAGGAATATCTGGCGCTCCGAGGCGGCCAGGCTCCGCAGCAGCTCGTGGGCCGCCGGCTCTCCCGAGCGCAGGCCGGTGACGGCCCCCACCAGTACCGGGAAGAAGGCGACCAGGGCCGCCACCAGCACCTTCGGCAGGGGGGTGAAGCCGAACCAGATGACGAAGAGGGGCGCCACGGCGATGATGGGGGTAACCTTGGACGCCACCGCCCAGGGCATCAGCGCGGCCTCCACGACACGCCAGCGGCTCATGGCGGCCGCGAACAGCAGGGCGGTCGCGCTCCCCAGGGCCAGCCCTCCCAGGGCGCCGCCCAGGGTCCGCAGCCCTTCGGGCAGAAAGTAGTCCCAGTCCGCGAACAGCCGCGCCACTACCGCCGAGGGCGCCGGCACGATGTAGGCCGGCACGCTGGCGCCGCGCACCCAGGCCTCCCAGCCGGCGAGGATTATCCCCGCGATCGCGGCGGGGGCCAGCACGGCCAGGAGCGACGAGCGCCTCACGCTGCACCCGCCTGCAGGGCGGACCGCACGCCCGCGGCGATGATGGCGGCGTCCTCCACCGTCCGGGGCCGCGGGAGCGCCACCGGCAGCGACGCTACCACGCGCCCTGGCCGGGGGGATAGCACCAACACCCGGTCGGCCAGGGCCACCGCCTCCTGGACGCTGTGGGTTACCAGGAGCACCGTCGCCCCGCTGGCTTGCCACAGCCGCACCAGCTCCAGGCCCAGCGCCGCGCGGGTCAGCTCGTCCAGAGGGCCCAGGGGCTCATCCAGGAGAAGGAGCGGCGGACGCAGCGCCAGGGCGCGCGCCAGCGCCGCCCGCTGCTGCATCCCGCCCGAGAGCTGATGGGGGTAAAGCCGCGCGTAGTCGCCCAGCCCCGCCAGGGCCAGCAGCTCCGCTATCC
>SHYM01000071.1 GCA_009692805.1 Dehalococcoidia bacterium
GGAGACCTTCGGGACCGCCAAGGTGGACGACGCGCGCATTCTGGAGCTAGTCCACTCCCATTTCGACCTGCGCCCCGCGGCGATTATCCGGCACCTGGACCTGCGCCGCCCCATCTACCAGCAGACCGCTGCCTACGGCCATTTCGGCCGCCCCGACCTCGATCTGCCCTGGGAACATACCGACAAGGCCCAGGCGCTGCGCCGCGACGCCGGCCTCGACTGAGCCCTCACCCGGGTGGCCAGAGCATGGGCCGGCCGCCCATCAGGTGCAGGTGAAGGTGGGGGACGCTCTGGCCTCCCTCGGGCCCAGCGTTGATCACAAGCCGGTAGCCCCGGGACCAGAGCTCTTCATGGCGCGCCAGCTCGTTGGCGATGTTGCCCATGTGGCCGATGAGAGGCGCCTTCTCCGAGGGCAGCCGCATCAGGGACTCGATGTGCTCTTTGCTTATGACCAGGATGTGAATGGGCGCTTGAGGGTTTGCGTCGCGGATGGCGATGGTCTGCTCATCCTCAAAGAGCCGTTCGCTTTTGATCTCCCCGGCTACGATCTTGCAGAAGACACAATCCGATACTCGCATGGTGGCTCCTATGGTATGACCTGGGCACGGTAGACGTCTGCAACGCCAACGGTTATGCCCTCTGAGGGACGCAAATCAAGGACGGGGCCGCACCTGGCGGCCCCGTCCTTTAGCGACTGCGGCGGGCCTAGAGACCCAGGAGTTGGGCCACCCTCTCGCGGTGGAAGTCGGCGTCGCCATAGTGGATTTCTGCCGCCTTGATGCGACGGAAGTATAGCTGCAGGTCGTACTCCTTGGTGAAGCCGATGCCGCCGTGGATCTGCTGCGCCTGGGCGCTGACCTGGCGCAGGGCGTCGGAGCACCAGGCCTTGGCCATGGAAACCTCCAGGGCCGCGTCCTCCCCCTCGGTAAGCTTCCAGGCCGCGAGATAGGTGATGTAGCGGGCGCCGTCCACGTTGGTCACCATGTCGGCGCACTTGTGCTGGATGGCCTGGAAGGAGCCGATGGGGCGGCCGAACTGGACGCGATTCTTGGCGTAATCCACGCTCATGTCCAGGGACTGCTGCGCCATGCCGACCATGCGCGCGGCCTCGGCGGCGGCGGCGTACTGCAGGGCCTTCTCCAGCACCTGCCAACCCTTGTTTACCTCGCCCAGCACCGCCGTCTTGGATACCCGCACGTTGCGGAAGACCACCTCGCTCTGGCGGTCGGAGGCGATAGTCTTGAGCGCCGTCTGGCGGACGCCTGGGGCGTTCCCTTCTACCAGGAACAGGGTGATGCCGTTCTGCGGCCGCGCCGACTTCCGAGTGCGGGCAGCCACGATCATGGCGTCGGCTACGTTGGCATTCTGGACGAAGAGCTTGGTGCCGTTGAGGACGTAGCCGTCTTTTACCGCCCGCGCCTTGAGCTGCACCCCGGCCGCGTCCCAGCGGGCGCTGGGCTCGGTGAGGGCGAGGGTCATGATAAGCTCACCGCTGGCGATCCCGGCCAGGTACCGGCGCTTCTGGGACTCCGTCCCCGCCCAAGCCAGGGGCAAGCCCGCTAGCACCGTGGTGGAGAAGTAGGGCCCAGGTAGCAGGTAACGGCCATGTTCTTCCAGGAGCAGGCATAGATCAAGGAATCCGAGCCCGGAGCCGCCGTACTTTTCCGGGACCACCAGCCCCTGCCAGCCCAGGCTGGCCATCTTCTTCCAGAGCTCGGGGGAGTATCCCTTGCTGTCCTCTTCCATGGCGCGCACCAGTTTCTTGGTGCACTCCACCTGGAGGAACTCACGAGCCGATTTCTTCAGGAGCTCCTGCTCTTCGTTATAGCCGAGGTCCATGTTAGTACCCCCTCCTGGCGTGTTTGTTGTCTGGCTTGCACCGAGCGGCCATTATACGCCCCGTCACCGCGCTTGCCAAGGCCGCCGCAATAGGGTGCTGCCGGCCTAACCTATCGGCCCGAACCCATCGGGCACAAGCCTGCTGCTACGAGTCCCCGCCGCGGGCCTAGGCCTTGACCGCGGCCCGGTCCTTGCGCAGCCGGAAACGGCCCTCCAGCGCCGTCAGGGTCTCCATGATGCCCGTGTACGCCAGCTCGGTCCTGGAAGCCATCGCCACGCCGAAGAAGCCCTGGCGCCGGAAGTCGATAGCCTTCTCCTGCACCTTCAAGCGCACGTAGTCCCAGGACTCGCTGCCGAAGAAGTCCACGTAGCGGCTGGCGAAGTGGCCCTGGCCGTTCATGGAAAACCCCAGGGACGAGATGATGGGCAGGCAGTAGGGGCCTGTTACCGCTGTGTTGATGGCCACGGGCATGATGGGCATGTTGTGGGAGCCCCGGGTATCGCCGGAGACGATCTGGTTCACCACGGCATAGGGCTCGATGATCTCCTCGGGCGCGGGGAATAAGCCCTGGTTGCGCACGATGGCCACCGGGTCGTCCTTGCCAGTGTACTTCCCGGACACGTTGTGCAGGCGGGTCGCTGCCACGGAGACGATCTGCTCGCTGGGCACGGCGCGGGAGTGTATGGCCTCGATGGCGAAGCGGTCGGTGTCGCGCAACAGGGTCGCCAGGTCCCATATCTCCTCGGGGACCTTGAGCTGGATGACGTTGTCGGCCCCGTCGCCCCGGTGGTCCATGTCGATGACGGTGACGATGAAGCCCTGGTGCAGCTTGGGGCTTAGGAGCAGCCCTCCATTGTGCATGGGGTCGCAAAAGACCAGGTAGAGGGGAAGGTTGTAGGCCCCCGGCCCGCACTTGTCGGCGGCGAAGACCATGAAGGACTCCGCCGGCCGGTGCGATGGCAGCAGCTCGAAATCGATCTCCGCCACCGCCGGACCCGCGCCGCGGACGTTCCCCGAGGGCGCGTCGACCAGGAGGTCCTGGCCCGCGCCGTAGTCTCCTTCCGCCTTGGCCACCGCCGTCGCCGCCAGAAAGCAGTCCCACGCGAACATGTGCACCTTGGAGGCCCCCGCCCCCTGGCGGTGGGACATGATCAGGGCGATGTCGTCGCCGGTGTGAGTGACGATGCCGTCCACCAGCAGCTTGCCCTGCACGGCCTCGGCCAGCCGGCGCTTGACGACGTTCAGCATCTCCTCGCTGGGCTTGGTATGGCCGCCGATGGAGCCCACGTCAGCCTTGATCACGCTGAGGGTGATCTGCATTGGGTGTGTCCTCCTTAACTTAAGCGGTGTTATGCCGCCCAGCGCGCCTGGTATTCGCCGTAGACGTCCCGCAGGACGTCCATGGTCTCACCCAGGGTCGCGTAGGCGCGCACGGCGTCGAGGAGCGGGGGCATCAGGTTGGCGCCCCCCTTGGCCTTCTCTCGCAGGGTCGCGAGCGCCTGGCGGACGGCCCGGTTGTCCCGCTCCCGCCGCAGGCCCCGGAGCCGTTCCAACTGCTTGCTCTCACCCTCCACGTCCATCTGGAGAATTGGTATATGGAGCGGTTCCTCAAGCGCGAAATCATTGACCCCGACGACTATCCGCTCCTTGCGGTCCACCTCCTGCTGGTAGCGGAAGGAGGCCTCGGCGATGTCCCGTTGGAACATCCCCTCTTCGATACCCTTGATGACCCCACCCCAGCCCTTGATCTTCTCGAAGTACTCGTAGACCGCCTGCTCCATCTGCTTGGTGAGGGTCTCCACGAAGTAGCTGCCGCCAAGGGGGTCCGTGGTGTTGGTCACGCCGCTTTCGTAGGCGATCACCTGCTGGGTGCGCAGCGCGATGCGGGCGGCCAGCTCGCTGGGCAGGGCCAGGGCCTCGTCCATGGAGTTGGTGTGGAGGCTCTGGGTGCCGCCCAGGACAGCGGCCAGGGCTTGCAGGGCGGTGCGGACGATGTTGTTCTCGGGCTGCTGGGCCGTCAGGGAGCAGCCAGCGGTCTGGGTGTGGAACCGCATCCACCAGGAGCGCTCGTTCTTGGCGCTGTAATGTTCCCGCATCTGGCGCGCCCAGATGACACGGGCGGCGCGGAACTTGGCGATCTCCTCGAAGAAGTCGTTGTGGCTGTTGAAGAAAAAGCTGATCCGGGGCGCGAAGTCGTCGATGGCGAGCCCCCGCTCCAGGGTGGCGTCCACGTAGGCGAGGCCGTCGGCCAGGGTAAAGGCCAGCTCCTGCTGGGCGGTGGAGCCCGCTTCTCGGATGTGATAGCCGGAGACGGAGATGCTGTTCCACTGGGGCAGGTGCCGCGTGGCGAACTCGATGGTGTCCACGACTAGCTTAAGGGACGGCTGGGGAGGGAAGACGTATTCGTTCTGGGCGATGAACTCTTTGAGGATGTCGTTCTGGAGGGTGCCCCCCAGCCGCGCCATGGGCACGCCCTTCTTCTCCGCCGCGGCTATGTACATGGCCCAGATCACCGCCGCGGGCGAGTTGATGGTCATGGAGGTGGTGATCTCGCCCAGGGGCAGGCTGTCCAGGAGGATCTCCATGTCCCGCAGGCTGGAGACACCCACCCCGCACTTGCCGAACTCCCCCAGCGCCGCCGGATGGTCGGTGTCATAACCCATGAGGGTGGGCAGGTCGAAGGCGATGGAGAGGCCGGTCTGCCCGTGGGCCAGCAGGTCCCGATAGCGCCGGTTGGATTCCTCGGCGCTGCCGAACCCGGAGAACAGCCGCATGGTCCAGAGTCGGGTGCGGTAGCCGGTGGCATGCACCCCGCGCAGATAAGGGTATTCGCCCGGCAGCCCGGCGTCGGCGCCCTGGTCGGTCGCGGCCACGTCAAGGGGGGTATAAAGCCGCTTGACCTCCTGGCCGGAGATGGTGGCGAAGCTTTGGGGGAGCTCCGGGGCGCCCTTCGCCTTCTCGCGCCAGCGGGCCTCCCGCTGACGGAACTCGTTCAGCTTTTCCTTGTCGAACACAGCCCTCTCCTTACCAAGGAGGCTCCATCCTTAGAATGGTCACATCAGGCGGGCTCCGCCGCCCTCGCCCAAGGCCCCCAAGTCTAGCCGTGGTGCCACCGGGGTGTCAACTGAAGCCGGTCATCTTAGACTTTAGAGAGTTGAATCCCAGCCCTGCCAGTGCCCGAACAGCTCTACCGGGTCCCGGTCGGCCTGGAAGGTGTTGAGGGGGTCGCTCCAGTCCGGATAGCCGAGGCAGACGCCGGACAGGAATAGCTTGGAGTCCGGGAGGCCCAGGGACTGGCGCAGGAGATCGGGGTAGCTTACCAGGGAGCCGCTGGCGCAGCTGCCCAGGCCGAAGGGCAGGCAGGCCAGCATGAGGGTAGTCAGGAAACCCCCGGTGTCCAGCACGGCGGGGGTGTGGAGCTGCCGCTCCATGTAGATGAAGAGACCCACAGGCGCCCCGAAAAGGCGCATGTTGCGGCAGCGCCACTCCACCCTCTTCTGCGCATAGGCGGGGTCACTCTTGTGGATCCCGGCGGTCTCGAAGAGGCGGATGCCGTCGGAGACCCTCCGCCGCTGGTGCACCGGCTGGAACTCCGGGCGCTCGAAGTCGTAGCGGGGCTCCTCGCCCCCCAGGACATAGGCCACCAAGGCGTCGCTCAACTCCCGCAGCCGCCCGCCCGTCACGACGGCGTACTCCCAGGGCTGCAAGTTGGACCAGGAGGCCGCCCGCTGGGCCAGGGCCAGCACTCGCTCCAGCGCCTCGCGCGGCACCGGATCGGGCCGGAAGGCGCGGATGCTCTTGCGCCGGCGGATCGCCTCCAGGAGGTCGAGGGACACCGGCTCCCGCGTGCCCCGGGGGATCGTGAGCAGGCGGTTTCTGGCTCGGGCCACCACTCCTCCCTGAAAAGCCCCTCTAGCCGCAGTGTAGCATACAGAGATGGTAGAGTAGAATGGCAAACTCAAAAGGGTGGGCCAGAAGCGCCACCCAGGGGGTAACAGCAGATGAAGATATACACCAGGAAGGGCGATGGCGGCGAGACCAGCCTGCTCTACGGGGTGCGGGTGCCCAAGGACGATCCCCGTTGCGAGGCCTACGGCGCCGTGGACGAGGCGGTCTCGGCCCTGGGCGTTGCCTACGCCGCGGCCACCAAGGAGCGCACCCGCCAGCTCCTCCGGCAGGTGGAGCGGGAGCTCTTCGTGGTGGGCTCGGAGCTGGCCACGCCACCCGAACACTACGCCAAGTCCCAGCAACGGGGCTGGGTTATCACCGAGGCCATGGTGGCCGTCCTGGAGCAGGCCATCGACGAGCTGGAGCCGCAGGTGCAGATGCCGACTGCCTTTATCGCGCCGGGCACCAACCCCGCCTCGGCGGCCCTGGACCTGGCGCGGGCGGTGCTGCGCCGGGCGGAGCGCCGTCTGGTAACTCTCCACCGCCAGGGCGGGACCCAGAACCCCGCCCTGTTGCAGTACCTGAACCGCCTAAACGACCTGGTGTACATGTTGGCCCGGTTCGAGGAGGACCCCCAGCAGCGGATTTATATCTAATCTAGTTTTGAACTAAAAGGGCATCCTGCCGGCCCGCCTGCGGCGGGAGAGAGTGCAGAGTCCCGATGCTCGGGATCTGCCGGGGGTCGAAGGGGGTGTCCCCCTCTCTCCCTTTCAGACGACCCCTTCCTGGCCAGGAAGGGGTCCAGGGGGATGGGCGAGAGCTTTTCATCACCTTCCTAGGTAATGCCGCGCCCTGGCGTGCTAGAATTGCTTGTGCTATGGGACAGGGTAGGGCGGTAGCGATCCTCGACTATGGGGCTGGCAATCTGCGTAGCGTTACCAAGGCGGTTCTACGTTTGGGCTACCCTGCCCTGGTGACGGCGGACCCGCGAGCGATGCAGGGGGCCGGCGCCGTCATCCTCCCAGGCGTCGGGGCCGCCGCGGACACCATGGCCAACCTGCGCCAGCGCGGGCTGGTGGAGCCGATCAGGGAGTTCATCGCCGGCGGGCGGCCCTTCCTTGGGGTCTGCATGGGGTTGCAGGCCCTGTTGACGGGGTCCCACGAGGGGGGCTGGGAGCCCTGTCTGGACATCGTCCCCGGCCTCGTCAAGCGGCTGCCCGGGGGACAGAAGGTCCCCCATATGGGGTGGAACCAGGTCAGGCAGGTGCGGGAGCACCCCGTCTTCCGCGGCATCCCCCAGGGCGCTAACTTCTATTTCGTCCACAGCTACTACACCGAGCCCGAAGACCCTGAAGTAGTCGCCGCCCGCACGGAGTACGGGGTGGACTTTTGCTCCGTCCTCATCAGGGACAACCTGGTGGCCACCCAGTTCCATCCGGAGAAGAGCGGCGATTGGGGCTTGCTGCTCTACGAGAACTTCCTCCGCTGGAGCGCCCTGCCGAAGGCGGGTTAGGGAAGTACCCAATGGCGTTTGAAGTCATCCCCGCCCTCGACATCCGCGACGGCAAGTGCGTTCGCCTCTACCAGGGGGACTGGGCCCGCGAGACGGTGTTTTCTGACAACCCAGTGGAGATGGCCCAGCGCTGGGCCGACTTGGGCGCGCCGCGCTTGCACCTGGTGGACCTGGATGGGGCGGCGCGGGGAGAGCCAGCCAACCTCTCCATCATCCGGCGGGTGGTCGCGGCCGTCGCCTGTCCCCTCCAGGTAGGTGGCGGCGTCCGCGGGCTCGAGGCTATTCAGCGGCTCCTGGATTTCGGGGTAGGGCGGGCGATTATCGGGACCGTTGCCGTTGAAGAGCCCTCCCTGGCGGCGGAGGCCAGCCGCCGTTTTGGCGACGCTGTGGTGGTGGGGATAGACGCGCGGGAGGGCCTGGTAGCGGTCCGGGGGTGGCGGGAGCCCACCGGCGTCAAGGCTGTGGACCTAGCGCTGCGCATGGCCTCCCTGGGGGTGCGGCGCTTGATCTTTACCGACATCGCCCGCGACGGGACCCTCACCGAGCCGAATTTCCAGGC
>SHYM01000072.1 GCA_009692805.1 Dehalococcoidia bacterium
ATCCTGGGCGAGGGCGGCCGCTATATGGTGCTCACCGATATCCAGGGCATGGAGGACTACCTGGGCGACATGGACTTCAAGGTGGCGGGGACGGCCCGCGGCGTTACTGCCCTGCAGATGGATATCAAGGTCAAGGGCATCACGCAGCCCATCATGGCCGATGCCCTGGAGCAGGCGCTGGCGGCCCGCCTCTTCATCCTAGGGAAGATGAATGAGACCATCGCCCAGCCTCGCGCTGAGCTCAGCAAGTTCGCGCCTCGCATGCTGCACCTGACCATACCGGTGGAGAAGATCGGCGCGGTCATCGGCCCGGGGGGGAAGATGATCCGCAGCATCATCGCGGAGACGGGCTGCACCATCGATGTCAGGGACGACGGCACCGTCTACGTGGGCTCCACCGATGAGGCCATGGCCAGCCGGGCGGTGCAGCGCATCGAGCAGCTGACCCGCGAGGTGGCGGTGGGCCAGGTCTACAAGGGCAAAGTGAACAGGATCATGAACTTCGGCGCCTTCGTGGAGCTCTTGCCCAACAAGGATGGGCTGTGCCACATCAGCGAGCTGTCCGACCACCGTGTGGAGCGGGTGGAGGATGTGGTGAAGGTGGGGGACGAGCTGGAGGTCAAGGTCGTTGAGATCGACAACATGGGGAGGGTGAACGTATCCCATCGCGCCCTCATGCCTGGAGCCCCTCCCGCGGCGCCGGGTGACCGGCCGCCGCGCCCCAGCTTCCGGCCCCGTGACGATGACCGTGGGCCGCGCCCGGGCGGCCAGCGGCAGGAGGAGGGTCGGCGTCCCCCCTTCGAGGGTGGTCAGCGCGGCCCCGGCGGGCCGGGAGGGCACCGCCCCTCGGGAGGTCTGGTCTAGCCCCGCGCCTGCCCTGGGCGGGGCTCCTCGCCGGCCGTGGTTTAGGCCAAGCGCTTGGTCACGGCCTCGCGGTAGCTGGACTTGAACCACTTGCCGGCGGAGCGCATCCCCTTCTTGGAGCGCGCCCTCTGGCGCTGGGCCGCGCGGCGCTCGGTCTTGGTCACTTCAGCGTTCACGTCCTCATTGTAGCCGAACCTCCCCGCTCTTGGCTTGGCACGAAAGGCCGCATTCGCCCCGATCAGGCTCTCTCTGTGATTATGCCTGCGACCCGCCTACGGCGGGCCGGCGGGATGGCCTCTTGGTGAAAAGCTCCGAACCTCCCCGCTCCTCTGTTGGGCGTGGCGCGCCGCGTTTCTCTTTACTTCAGCGGCCCATACGCTATGCTAGCCCCAAAATCACAGCCGCGGCTGGCGGGAGGGAGCGCTGCTATGGCCGGTCCGATTGCGGTAGTGGTAAGAGGCGCCTGCGGACGGGTGGGCAGGGAGGTGGTGAGCGCCGTGGCGCGGCAGGCGGACATGCGTGTGGTGGGCGCCATCGATGCGGCCGCGCCTGGCCCCAGCCTCTCCCTGCCCTCGGGGGGGGCGGTGCCCCTGGGCAAGGAGACGGCGCCCATCCTGGACCAGGTTCGGCCCCAAGTCCTGGTGGATTTCACCGCCCCCGGCGTGGTGCTGGAGGGCGTCCGCGCCGCCGTATCCCGAGGCGTTCATCTGGTGATTGGCACCACTGGGCTGTCGGCCAGCGAGGTGGAGGAGATCGGCCGGCTCAGCGCGGGTGCGGCGCTGGGGGCCATCGTAGCCCCCAACTTCGCCCTGGGGGCCGTGGTGATGATGCACCTGGCCCAGATAGCGGCCAAGTACTTCGACTACGCCGAGATCATCGAGCTGCACCACGAGCAGAAGCTGGATGCCCCCTCGGGGACGGCCAAGGCGACGGCGGAGCTCATGGCCAAGGCGCGCGGCAAGCCCTTCCTGCGCACCGTCGCGGAGAAGGAGACGGTGAAGGGGGCCAGGGACGCCGCCGTGGGCGGGGTAACCCTCCATTCGGTGCGCATGCCGGGGCTGGTGGCCCATCAGGAGGTGCTCCTGGGCGCCTTGGGCCAGACCCTCAGCATCCGCCATGATACGGTGAGCCGGGAGGCCTTCATGCCCGGTGTCTTGCTGGCCATCCGCCGAGTCCCTACAATGAAGGGCTTGATCGTGGGGCTGGACCCACTGCTGGGGCTCTGAGGGCGAGGTGCGACGCGAGCTGAACGTGGCCATAGTGGGGGCCACCGGCCTGGTGGGTCGCGAGCTTCTGAAGATCATGGAAGAGCGCGGGTTCCCCGTGGCCGAGCTGCGTTTGTGTGCCTCCGACCGCTCGGCGGGGCGCCGGTTATTTTTCAACCACTGGGAGCTGGCTGTCCTGGAGACCGGCACGAAGGCCTTCGAGCGCATGGAGATGGTCTTCTTCGCCGCCGGGCCCGAGGTCTCCCACCACTACGCTCCCCTGGCGGCGCGGGCGGGCGCCGTCGTCGTCGATTACAGCCCCTCTTTCCGGCTGGAGCCGGGGGTGCCGCTGGTGGTGCCTGAGGTCAACGCCGGCGATCTGAAAGGGCATGAGGGCGTCATCGCCAGCCCTGAGAGCGCCGTGACGCAGCTAGTCATGGCCCTTAGCCCCATCCACCGTGTGAACCCGGTGCGGCGCGCCATCGTGGTCAGTTACCATGCCGTCTCGGGCGCCGGCGCCGCCGCCCAGGAGGAGCTGACGGCCCAGGTCAAGCAGGTGCAAGAAGGCCACGCGGTCGTGCCCCACATCTTTCCCCACCAGATCGCTTTCAACGTTCTCCCCCAGTGCGATGTGTTCCTGGACAATGGCTACACCAGGGAGGAGTGGAGGCTGGGGGAGGAGAGCCGGAAGGTCCTGCATGCCCCAGATCTCCCCCTCAGCGCCACCTGCGTGCGGGTGCCTGTACTGCTCGGCCATGGCCTGGCCGCCCACCTGGAACTCACGCACCTTTTGAGCGCCGACGACGCCCGCCAGCTCCTGGCGGAGGCGCCAGGGCTGCGCGTGCTGGACGACCCCCACGTGAGCCTCTACCCCACGCCCTGGTCGGCGGCGGGCCAGGACGGCGTCTTCGTGGGGCGCATCCGCCAGGATGAGGCCCTTCCCAACGGCCTGGCGCTATGGATTGTGGCCGACAACGTCTGCAAGTGGGCGGCCCTCAACGCCGTGCAGATCGCGGAGGAGCTCCTGGCCCGGGAGCTCATCTAGGTCCGGGCGCCTGCTTGAAGTGTGTCCGCCTGCTGGGCACCTCACTCCTGAGCTGATACAAGCCCTGGCGGCCCGCTGGGGGGAGCTTTCGCCCTACCCTTTGGCGGGCTCTACCGCTACCTACCTGCGGGGTGACGCGCTGGTGTACATCGTGCCAGCCCTGGGGCCGGGGCCGCCCTGGGAGTACCTGGTGGAGGCGGCGACTCTCGACAGCCTGTTGCAGGCCGACGACACCTTTGTAGCCCTGGTAGGCGCGGGCGCCGGCGACCTCTGGGCTGTTCCCGCCGAGGAGGCCGCCTTCTTGATCGAGGGGCGGGCGCCTCAGGTAGATGCGGAGGGCAGCCAGGCCTGGCGTTTTTACCTGGCCTCCCAGGGTAGGCGCTGGCTGCTGCGGGCCGAGAGCAGTCCTGCGGAAAGCATAGACGCCACCCCCTTTCATAACGCCCCACCTGGAGGCTAGGAGCCTGCTTGGTCCGACAGGCTTACCACTAGCCAGGCGGCAGGCAGTGCTGACCCCCCGCAAACGCCCCATTCCCTTCTCTACCCATCGCTGTCGGGCTGGGGTATACTGGCGCAACATCAGGGGACGGTCGCGGTTCAGCGGGAGGTGTGCAATGGCGGAGCTCGGGCGTCTGTTCACAGCCATGGTGACCCCCTTCGACAGCGCCGGGAAGGTGGACTACGGCCAGGCCCGGCGGTTGGCCCAGGCGTTGGTGGCCTCCGGCAGCGATGGCGTGGTGGTCTCAGGCACGACGGGCGAGTCGCCGACGCTCTCCAAGGAGGAGAAGCTGCGGCTCTTTGCCGAGGTCAAGGCCGCCCTGGGTCAGCGCGCCAGCGTCGTCGCCGGCACCGGCAGCTACAACACCGCCGAGAGCATCGAGCTGACCCAGGAAGCGGAGCGCGTGGGCGTGGATGGCGCTCTCCTGGTGGTGCCCTACTACAACAAGCCCCCCCAGGAGGGGCTATATCAGCATTTCAAGGCCATCGCCGAGGCCACCAGGCTGCCCTGCATCCTCTACAATGTCCCCAGCCGCACCAGTCTGAACCTGGCGGCGGAGACGGTGCTGCGCCTCTCCAAGATCGGCAATATCGCGGGGGTGAAGGAGGCCAGCGCCGACTTCGAGCAGATCGCCCGTATCATCGAGGGGGCGCCGGCTGGTTTCAAGGTGTGGAGCGGCAACGACGGCGATACCTTCCCCATCATGGCGATGGGCGGCTACGGGGTGGTCAGCGTCTCCGCCCACCTGGTGGGCCGCCAGACCAAGAATATGATGGAGGCCACCCTGCGGGGCGACCTGGCGACGGCGGCCTCCCTGCACCGGCGCCTGCTGCCCTTCGTGAAGGCGCTGTTCTTGGTGGCCAACCCCATACCCGTGAAGTACGCCCTCAACCGCGTCGGGTTCAACGTGGGCAAGCCCCGGCTGCCCCTGGTGGAGCCCGATGAGAAGACGGCGGCCGCCATCGACGCCGCCCTCCAGGCGGCCCAGATCGACCTGCCCGTGGAGGCGAGGGCCTAGCTCCACCAGCTCTGCATGACAGCGGAAGGGGGCCCACGGCTGCCCGTGGGCCCCCTTAGTTGATCTAGCAGGCTGCTGAAAAGCCCGGCGAACCATCCACCTGGCCCCCTTCCTGACCAGGAAGGGGGTGGTTTGAAAGGGCGAGAATCCCGAGGGTCGGGACTTCGACCCCCGGCAGATCCCGAGCATCGGGACTCTGCACCTCCTGAATTACCGGCAGAATGTCCTTTTTAATGCAAAGCTGGGGGGCATACCAGCAGAGAGAGCCTACCGAGGGAATGGGTGCAAACCCGGCTGGCGGCTAGGCGGCTGGCGCAGCATGCCAGCGGAAGGTCCGACGCTGGACCATCTGCTCCCGGCTATCCCCTACTGAGATGAGCCCCACGGGGCAAGCGAGGAGCTGCTCCAGGCGCTTGACGTAGGCCCGGGCCCGCGGCGGCAGATCGCTGAAGCGGCGCACGCCCTGGGTCGGCTCCAGCCAGCCTTGCAGCTCCTCGTAGACGGGGACGCAACGCGCCAGGGCGGCGCTGCTGGCGGGGAAGGTGGTTATGGCCTGGCCCTCCAGCATATAGGCGGTGCAGACCTTTATGGTAGGGCAGCGGTCGAGGACATCTAGCTTGGTGAGGGCGATGTCGGTGAAGCCGCTGAGACGGGTGCTGTGGCGGGCGGCCACAGCGTCGAACCAGCCGCAGCGCCGAGGGCGCCCGGTGGTGGCGCCGTACTCCTTGCCCCATTCGCGGAGGGCCGCGCCCATGTCATCGTCCAGCTCGGTGGGCAAGGGACCGGCGCCCACGCGGGTCGCGTAGACCTTGTAGACCCCCAGGGCTCGGTCCAGGCGGGCGGGTATCCCCAGCCCCGCGGCCGCCCCTGCCGCCAGGGGCGAGGACGAGGTCACGTAAGGGTAGGTGCCGAAGTCCACGTCCAGCATCACCCCTTGAGCGCCCTCCAGGATGACGCGCTTGTCCTGGTCCAGGGCCTCCTGGAGCAGCAGGTGCGTCTCTCTTACATAGCCGCGGAGCTGCCGCCCCAAGTCTAGGTAGCGGGTGTGGACTTCCTCCAAGCCCAGGGCGGGGCGGCCGTAGACCTTGGTCAGGATGGCGTTCTTCAGTTCCAAGATCGGCGCTAGGCGCTCCAGGAAGTCCTTGGGGTCCTGGAGATCGGCCAAGCGGATGCCGAGGCGGGCGGCCTTGTCGGCGAAGGCGGGGCCGATGCCGCGGCGGGTGGTGCCCAGGGCGCTCTGGCCCAGCCGCTCCTCCTCAAGCTGGTCGAAGAGCTGGTGGTAGGGCATTACCAGATGGGCCCGGTCGCTCACATAGAGCCGCTCGGTGGAGACGCCGGCGCGCTGGAGGGTTGCGATCTCCTCCAGCAGGCTGGCTGGGTCCACCGCCACGCCATTGCCGATGATGCAGATGGCCTGGGGGTTGAAGATACCGGAAGGCACCAGGTGGAGGGCGAAGCGGCCGCGCTGGTTCACCACCGTGTGGCCGGCGTTGGCGCCCCCGGAGAAGCGCGCCACCACCTCGGCGTTCTCCGCCAGCAGGTCTATCACCCTGCCCTTGCCCTCGTCGCCCCACTGCCCGCCGATGACGGCGATGACTGGCATGATGCTCACCTCGCCCCGCCCGGCCCAAGTGGGGGGCCGTGGCCGCACGGGAGTATAGCAGAATACCCTACCGCTGCCCAGCAAAGGGTGCCAGGCGGTGGCAAACACCATGCTATAATGGCGGCGCCAACCTGGGGAAGGGCTGTTTTTTCATGAGCTACACCACCATCCTCTTCTCGCCCGAAGGGCCCATCGCTCGCCTTACGCTTAACCGTCCGGAGAAGCGCAACGCCTTCGATAACGTCATGTACGACGAGTGCATCCATGCCCTGGAGTCACTGGAGGGCGTGAGCGCGGTGCGGGCCCTGGTGGTGGCGGGTGCGGGCCCCGCGTTCTGCTCTGGCGCCGATCTGGGCGCGGTGGTCGAGGGTGGCCGGGAAGACCGGGGCCGGCGCCCGGCGGATGAGCTGCGTGAGGACCTGCGCCGCCGGGTGCAGCGGATCAACCTGCGGCTGCGCCAGCTGGAGCTGCCTACGATTGCGATGATCAACGGCCCGGCCGTGGGCGCCGGGTTCGATCTGGCCTCGTCCTGTGACTTGCGGGTCGCCTCGCCCAGGGCGCGGTTCATGATGGCCTACACGCGCGTGGGCCTCTTCCCCGGGGGCGGGGGCTGCTGGCTGTTACCGCGCTTGGTGGGGCTGCCCAAGGCGCTGGAGCTGATCTACACCGGCGACTTCATGGAGGCGGAGGAGGCCCTGCGGCTGGGCTATCTGCACCGGCTGGTCCCAGAGGCGCAGCTGGAAGCGGCCACCATGGAGCTGGCCCAGAAGGTTGCGGCGGGACCTCCCATCGCCCTCCGGCTGGCCAAACTCCAGATATACAAGGGCCTGGAGATGGAGTTCGAAGCGGCTCTGGAGTTCGCCGCGGCGGCTGAGACCATCACCCTAACCTCCCAAGACCATGTCGAGGGAGTGCGGGCCTTCCGCGAGAAGCGGACACCTGTTTTTAAGGGCATCTAGACCCGTAGACTAGGGGGCTCGCGGTGATCGACTCTCTGAAGGTCTTTGCCGGCAACGCCCACCCCGCCTTGGCGCGGGACATCTGTGGCTATCTGGATATGCCCCTGGGCGAGGCCGAGGTCACCCAGTTCAGCAACGAGAACACCTTCGTGCGCATCCAGGAGAACGTCCGGGAGTGCGACGTCTTCATCGTGCAGCCCATCTGCCACCCGGTGAACGATAGCCTGGTGGAGCTGCTCATCATGATCGACGCGGCGCGACGGGCCTCGGCCGGCCGTGTCACCGCCGTCGTCCCCTATTACGGGTATGGCCGCACCGACAAGAAGGACCAGCCGCGGGTGCCCATCACCGCCCGGCTGGTAGCCGATCTGATCACCACCGCCGGCGCCGGGCGGCTGCTGGCGGTGGACCTTCATGCCGGCCAGATACAGGGGTTCTTCAACATCCCCGTGGATGAGCTGACGGCCCTGTACCTGCTCCGCGAC
>SHYM01000073.1 GCA_009692805.1 Dehalococcoidia bacterium
CCGGTGGCGGTCATGATGAGGAAGGACATGAAGGGGACGTGGAAATTGTAGACCTTGGCCGCGTCCAGGCCGGCGGTATAGACCTCGGTAGCCTTGCGGGCGAACTTCTCCTCCTCGTAGCGCTCCCGGTTGAAGGCCTTGACCACCCTCATGCCCATCAGGTTTTCCTGCAGCACCGTGCTCAGCTCCCCCAGCTTGTCCTGGACCCGGTCCCATAAGTGGCGCAGCCGCGGGCTCGCCGCGACGGCGCGATAAGAGATCAGGGGCAGGAGAGTAAGGCCCACCAGGGCCAGCTTCCAGTTGATGAGGCTGAGGAGCACCGCCGTGCCGACGAGCAGAACCACCATCTGGCCCACCCGGATCAGGCCAAAGCCCACCCACCACTGCACCTGCTCCACATCCTGAGTGGCTCGGGACATGAGCTGGCCGGTCTGGGCGCGGTCGTGATAACCGAAGCTCAGGTGTTGGATCTTGTCGTAGAGGGCGTTGCGCAAGTCATAGGCCACGCCCTGGGAGACCCGCTCCGCCAGGTAGCTCTGGCCAAGGGACGCCAGGCCCCGCAGCAACGCGACGGCGACGATCGCCAGCGCCAGGGCCAGCAGCAGCGAGGGGGAGCCGCGGGAGAGCCCCTGGTCGATGGCCTCGCCCAGGAGCTTGGGCAGAGCCAGGGAGAGGAGGGTGGAAAGGAGCAAGCACAAATAGGCGCCGACTAGCTGGCGGCGATAGGGCCGCAACCAACCCAGCAAGCGCCGGAGCACCCGCAGCATCCGATGTCTCTCCCAGGGCGGCAAAAGGCTGAATAGCCTCTGCACCGCCTCAGGAGAGATTATATCCGGAGCAAAAACGGCGAGCGAGGGCGCCTGACCTTAGCGGGGTACCGCGGCGGCGTCGATGAGCAGCGCCAGTATCCGACCGTCGGGGAGAATGGTGACAAGGAACTCGGCCTGGGACCCCACGGCGGGAGCGCCCAGGATGAGGGTGTTGGCGGTGACCAGGATGGTATGCCCGTCTAAGCTCCAAGCCTCCGGCTCCATCGCCTCGATGGTGGCGCGCACGCGATGGGTAGGCAGCTCGCCCGCCCTGCCGTCAGGGGAGGGGGGCCGCACCCGCACCTGCGAGGCGAGGATCGAGCCGTCGGGCTGGACCACCCCCACCACCTCGGCCACCTGCCCCAGCTCAGGCGTGCCTTCCAGGCGGGTGTCATCATCGAAACGGATGCTGTGAGGACCGGCCACCAGGCTGCGGATGCCATGGCGGGTGATTAACCCCGAGCGCTGGACCTGGGCGCCTGGACTGGAGACCTGGAGCCCCGCCTTCGTCTCCTGAACCGTCCGCAGGGCCGCGTTCACCCGCTGCGCATCCAGGGCGCCGCTGCCGATGGCGGGCGCCAGGCTGGCCTGAACCCGGGGCTCCGCTCGGGCCAGCAGCGCCAGCAGGGTCTCCTGGCGGCGGGCGTTAACCTCGGCCAACTTCTGCAAGGCCTCCTCTTTAATCTGAAGCCCCTGGTCCGGGGCGAGTGGAGCCAGGAGGGCCACGGCGCGGTCGGTGGCCTGGCCCAGGTCAGCGAAGAGGGCCGGGGGGGCCTCTCGGCCGCCACTCTGGAGGCGCAGGAGCTCTTGGAGGCGCCGCTCCGCTGTCCGCAACTGGAAACGCACCCTGGGCTCGGCCCCCACGGCGAAGAAGCCCTGGACCCGCTCGGAGGCGCGCTTGACGGGATAGAGGGCCTCCTGGGGGAGGCTGCTGCTGGCGGCGCCCACGGTCCCGGCGCCCGCGGCGAGGAGCAGCACCAGCGAGGCCGCGGCGCTGAGCCAGGGCCTGGAGGCGGGATGCAGGGCGCCCAGCTCCAGGGACCAGCGTCGCGCCGCTGGCTCGCGCCGGCGCTGGGCCAGGGCGACCAGGAACCTGGCTCGCGCCGCCGCCTTGAACTCGGCCCGCGGACTTATGTCCTGGGCAAGCCGCTGGATCGCCGCCGCGGTCTGGAGGAGCTGTCCGAGCTCCGGGTCGGCCTCCGAAGCCGTCTGGCGACGGGCGGCCGCGGGCTGGCCCTCCAGGAGGGCGTCGAGGGACTCGCTGAGTCGTTGAGCGCGCTCTTTAGCGTTCATAGTCTTCGGTCTGGCCTAGGTCTGACCCTCGCTTGGCCAGGAGCCGCCTCAGCGCCTGGACGGCACTATGCTGCAGGGCCTTGATGGCGCCTGGGCTGCGACCCATCACCCGGGAGGTCTCGGCGATGGAGAGCCCGGCGGCGAAGCGCAGCGCCACCACCTGCTGCTGGGCCGCGGTCACCCCCTGGAGGGCTGCCCGCAGCTCGGCGAAGTGAAAGCGGGCGGGGGCGCCGAGGGCCGGGTCCGCGTTGGCGGGGGCGGATATCCCCTCATCCAGAGGCGCGGGCTGTCCCTTGCCGCGCCGCCGGTGATGGTCGATCACCTTGTTATGGGCGATGCGGAATAGCCAGGAGGAAAAGGGCGCCCCCGTGAAGCGGAAGGAGCCGATGGCCTCCAGCATCTTCAAGAAGACCTCCTCGGTGATATCCTCCGCCGTGGCCGGCTCTCCCACCCGCAGCACCACGTAGCGGTACACCTTGGGGAAATAGCTCTCATACAGCAGGCCAGCGGCGCTGGCGTCCCCTGCCTGAGCCCGCTCCACGAGCTGCCGTTCCTGCTGCACGCCCTGGTTCTCCGCGGACAGCCTGACCCCCTGGTGCGGGAGTGCCCGCCCGAAGATATCAACCGCTATTGACTGAATATTGTGCACACTACTATAACGGACGGCCGGAGCCCAAGTTAGCGCCCGTGCTAAAATGGCTTATCTACCTGAGTACTAAGGGCTGTGCAGGAGCGGGGCCAAGGCCTATGGCGCCAGTCCAGTTTCAGGTGGCGGTGAGGCCGATGGAGTTGGCCGATGTCCCGCAGGTCTCGGCCATCGACCGGGAGTCCTTCCCTACGCTCTGGCCTCCCCCCGCTTTCAAGGACGAGCTGCTCCACAACAGGATCGCTCGCTACCTGGTCGCCTGGGAGGTGGAGGAGCGCTACCGAGGTCCGCCGCCGGCAACTCCCGCGGCCGACCTGAACAGCGGGGAAGGCGGGCTGCTCCACAAAGTACGGCGCCTCTTCTCACGCCGACCGGAGCCGGAGCCCCCACCGGCCCGCATACTGGGTTTTGTGGGGGTCTGGTTCATGGTCGATGAAGCCCACATCACGACCATCGCCGTGGGGGAGCGGCACCGGCGCCAAGGGATCGGGGAGCTGCTGCTAATCGCCGCGCTGGAGCTTTCGCTCCAGCGCCAGGCGCGGGTGTCCACCCTGGAAGTCCGGGCCTCCAACTCCCCGGCCCAGGCGCTCTACGAGAAGTATGCCTTCGCCAAGGTAGGGGTGCGGCCCAAGTACTATACCGATAATAATGAGGACGCCTTCATCATGACCACCGACGTGCTCAGCGCCCCCGCCTACCAAGCGCATTTTCAGGAGCTGAAGCGGCGCCTCTTCGCCGCCTTTCCAGGAGGGCAGCGACCAACCATCGCCCTGACCTAGAGCAGTGACGCTCTCGCTATGAGTAAGCCCGCGACCCGCCTACGGCGGGCCCCCTTCCTGGGCGGGAATAGGGTAGTTTGAAAGGGTCAGAAAGGGGACACCCCCTTCGACCCCCGGCAGAAGGAGGGCCCCTCTGCACACCCTCCCACCGCAGGCGGGCCGGCAGGATGCCCTTTTAGTATAAGCCGGAGAGTCTTCCAAAACAGAAGCGGGCGGCCAACGGCCGCCCGCTTAGTCTTACAAAAGGCGCTTAGTGGTGGCTGCAGGCCCGCTGCTCGCCCCCACCGTCGGCAGTCTTGAAGGAGGAGCCGCAGGCGCACGAGCCGGTGGAGTTGGGATTATCGATGGTGAAGCCGGACTTCATCAGCCCATCCACGTAGTCTATGGAGGCACCCAACAGGTAGGGCGCGCTCTGAGGGTCGATAACCACCTTAACCCCCTCGACCTCGAGGAGGAGGTCATCCTCCTTAGGGCTGTCCTCCAGGGTCATGAGATACTGGAAACCAGAGCAACCGCCGCCAGCCACAATCACCCGCAGCGCCGCCTGGGGCGTCCCCTGCTCCGTTAGGATCGCCTTGATCTTCCCCGCCGCCTGGGAGGTGACGGTCACCAAGGGGGTCGCGGTCGTGGTCATAAGTACCTCCATGCGCAATTACGGCCGCCAACGGCAGCAGTCCACCCTCAGGATACCACTTGCCGACCACCCTGTCAACGGAGATTGAGGGACGCCGGCATGACCGGCGACGCCAGCCCTCGCAGGTTGGTTGACAAGGCTGTAAAGCGGGTGCTACCATTCTCCCCTACTCCAGTGAGAGTGGCCCCTTGAGCCCACCTGCGGATGCAAGGGGGCTCGGTGAAAGTGCCCTGGCGAGGCAGCTTATAAGCGACGGGGAGCGTGGAGGAAGTGATGGCCCAGGACAGCCGGCCAGTTGTACTGGATGTCAAGGATCTAAAGACCTACTTCTACACCCGCCGGGGCATCGCCAAGGCGGTCGACGGGGTTAGTTTCCAGCTCCATCAGGGCGAGACCCTGGGGCTGGTGGGGGAGTCCGCCTGCGGCAAGAGCGTGACCGCCCTCTCCGTTATCCGCCTGGTGCCCCAGCCCTCCGGCCGCATCGTCGGCGGCGAGATGATCTTCCAAGGCGAAGACCTGCTGCAGAAGCCGGAACGGGACATGCGGAACATCCGGGGGAAGCAGATCGCCATGATCCTCCAGGACCCCATGACCTCCCTAGACCCGGTCTTCACCATCGGCGATCAGGTGGGGGAGCCGATTCGCTTCCACCAGCCGGAGAACCGCAAGAACATCATGGAGCGAGTGGTGGAGATGCTCCGCGCGGTTAAGATACCAGCGCCGGAGATCCGGGTGCGGGAGTACCCCCACCAGATGTCAGGTGGCATGCGCCAGCGCATCGTCGCCGCCATGGCCATCTCCTGCACGCCCCAGCTCCTCATCGCCGACGAGCCCACCACCTCGCTGGATGTCACCATCCAGGCCCAGCTCCTGAAGCTCCTCAACGAACTGAAGACCCAGTCAAAGCTCGCCATGCTCATCATCACCCACGACTTTGGCATCGTCGCCCGGGTCTGCGACCGGGTGGCCGTTATGTACGCGGGGAGGATCGTGGAGACGGCCGACGTACGGACCATCTTCAAGAGCCCCCTACACCCCTACACTCAGGCCCTCATCGGCTCGGTGCCGAAGGTGGGCGCGCGGGTAGAGCGCCTCTTCTCCATCGAAGGCCAGCCTCCCGACGTGCGCGCGATTCCTCCCGGGTGCCCCTTCGCTCCCCGCTGTTCCCAGGCCATGGACATCTGCAGGGAGAAGTACCCGGAGACCACCGTCGTCGGCGACGGCCACCTGGTGAACTGCTGGTTGATGGACAAGAAAAACTAAGGGGGGAGCATGGCTGAGGGCAACGGCAAGGGCAGCGGAAAGGTCCTCCTAGAAGTCCGTAACCTGGTAAAACACTTCCCGGTGACCCGGGGTTTGATCCTTCAGCGCCAGGTCGGCGCGGTAAAGGCCGTGGATGGCGTAGACTTCTCCGTCCAGAGGGGTGAAACCTTCGGGATGGTAGGGGAGTCGGGCTGTGGCAAGACCACCACGGGCAAGATGGTGCTGCTGTTGGAGCGGCCCACCCGCGGCGAGATACTGTTCGAGGGGAAGGACATCAACACCCTCAAAGGCCCAGGCCTCAGGAGCTTCAGGGGCGACGTGCAGGCCGTCTTCCAGGATCCCTACAGCTCCCTGAGCCCCCGCATGAAGGTCGCCGATATCATCAGTGAGCCCATCGTGGTGAACCAGAACCTCTCCCGACGCGAAGTCCGGGAGCGCGTACAGGAGCTGGTGGATATCGTAGGGCTCCCCCGGGAGGCCCCGGAACTCTACCCCCACGAGTTCTCGGGGGGCCAGCGCCAGCGCATCGCCGTGGCTCGGGCCCTGGCCCTGAACCCAGACCTGATCGTCCTGGACGAGCCCGTCTCAGCCCTGGACGTCTCCATCCGCGCTCAGGTCATGAACCTGCTGAAGGACCTGCAGAACCGCTTCAACCTCACCTACTTCCTCATCGCCCATGACCTGGCCGTGGTCCAGCACATGAGCAACTCAGTGGGGGTGATGTACCTGGGCAAGCTGGCGGAGAGGGCCTCCAGCGACGAGCTTTACCTGAACACCCTGCACCCCTATACCAAGGCCCTCCTCTCCGCCGCCCTCCCCGCTGACCCCGAGGTCTCCCGGGAGGAGATCATCCTCACCGGGGAGGTCCCCAGCCCCCTGAATCCTCCGCCGGGCTGCCGCTTTCACCCCCGTTGTCCCTTCGCCTTCGACCGCTGCTCAGTGGAAGAGCCGCAGCTTAAGGAAAAGTCTCCTGGCCACTGGGTAGCCTGCCACCTGTACTAGGTAGAGCGCTCGGGCAAGCCCAGGGGCGGCTACCCAGGCAGGGAGTCGCGCGCTTCTCCCTGAAGCAAAAGTTGCCCTAAAGTTGACGTAATAACCCATTGTGGCCCCCTGTCGTTCCTGCTATATTCCCCCTGTCCCGACGTGAGGCCTCCTGTTGTTGGGGCCGTTGTTTGTCAAGCTTCGGGACTTAACTTAAAAAGATTGCCTCCCTTTTCCCAAGACCAGTGGAGATACGATGAAAAAAGAGATCCCAGCGAAGCTGTGGGAAGCAGCCCTCGGGGAACTCCAGCTTCAGGTCAGCCGCGCCCATTTCGAGACCTGGCTCCGCCACACCGTCGGCGTCTCCTCTGACGGCTCAGAGTTCGTGGTAGGCGTGCCTCAGGCTTTCGCCGCCGAGTGGCTCGCCCAGCGTCTGAAGCATCAAGCTGAAGACGTGCTGCGCCGCATCACCGGAGCCCCCGAACTCCAAATCCGGTTCCAGGTCCAGGCCGCTCCTGAACCCGAAGGCGGAGCCCTGCTGGAGGAGCCCGCCGCCGCTGAGGGCGCCACGACGCCCCGGCCTCGCCTCAACCCGCGCTACACTTTCGGGCGCTTCATCGTGGGCAGCTCCAACCGCCTCGCCTACGCCGCCGCCACAGCGGTTGCCCAGAGTCCGGGCACCAGCTACAACCCCCTCTTCCTGTACGGGGGCTCGGGCCTGGGCAAGACGCACCTTCTCCACGCCATCGGCCACCTGACCGCCGGAAAGTCTCTACACACGCTCTACGTGAGCGCGGAGCAGTTCACCAACGAGTTCATCAACGCCATCAAGGAGCGGCGTACGGAGGAGTTCCGCTCCAAGTACCGAGGGGTAGACGTCCTGCTCGTGGACGATATCCAGTTCATCAGCGGCAAGGAGCAGACCCAAGAAGGATTCTTTCACACCTTCAACGAACTCCACAACGCCAGCCGCCAGCTCGTCATCAGCAGCGACCGCTCTCCTCAGTCGATGCCTCTCCTGGAAGACCGGCTGAAGTCCCGCTTCCAGTGGGGACTCATCGCTGACATCCAACCCCCGGACCTGGAGACGCGCATCGCCATCCTGCGTGCCAAGGCGGAGCAGGAGCATATCCA
>SHYM01000074.1 GCA_009692805.1 Dehalococcoidia bacterium
CCGCGGCGCCAAGGTTACTGACATTGTCGTCCTGGTTGTGGCCGCCGACGATGGGGTGATGCCCCAGACCGTGGAGGCTATTGACCATGTGAAGGCGGCCGGTGTCCCCATGGTCGTGGCTATCAACAAGATGGATATGCCGGGGGCTAACCCCGAGCGCGTCAAGCAGCAGTTGACCGAACACGGACTGGTGGTCGAGGAGTGGGGAGGCGACGTCGTCGCCGTGGCTTGCTCCGCCAAGACCCGCCAGGGCCTGGACGAGCTCCTGGAGAACCTCATGGTAGTCGCGGAGGTGGCAGAGCTCAAGGCCAACCCCGCCGTGCTTGCCGAGGGGGCGGTGCTAGAGTCGGAAATGGACCCCACCAGGGGGCCCAAGGCAACCCTGCTGATCCACAACGGCACCCTCAAAGAGGGTGACATCTTGGTCGCCGGGGAGGCCTGGGGGCGGGTGCGAGCCATGTTCAACGATAGCGGGCGCCGCCTCAAACGGGCCGAGCCCTCCACACCGGCCCAAGTGTTGGGTTTGAGCGCCGTCCCCCCAGCGGGAACGCCGTTCAAAGTGGTGGCGACCGAGAAGGAGGCCCGCGAGCTGGGGGAGGCCCAGCAGCGCCGCGGGCTCCAGAGCGCCCTCGCGCGGGCGCCCAGCCTGAGCCAGCTCTACCAGCAGATAAAGTCAGGGCAGGTCAAGGAGCTCAACGTCATCCTGAAGAGCGACGTCTATGGCACCATGGAGTCCATCCGCTCTCAGCTGGAGCGCCTGGGCACGGAGCAGGTCAAGGTACGGGTGCTCCACGCCGGCACCGGCAAGATCGTGGAGAGCGACGTGACGCTGGCTCTCGCCTCCCAGGGCATCGTCATCGGCTTCAACACCGACAGCGAGCCAGGAGCGGAGAGGCTCGCCCGGTCGGAGGGGGTGGATATCCGCCGCTACGAAATCATCTATAAGCTGACGGAGGACGTAGACAAGGCCCTGAAGGGACTCTTGGAGCCCACCTACGTGGAGATGGTGGACGGCCATGCCGAGGTGCGAGCCACCTTCGGCGCGGCAAAGTTGGGGAAGGCAGCGGGTATCTTCGTCACCGATGGCAAGCTCGCCCGCAACGCCCAGGTTAGGCTGCTGCGCGAGCGCAAATCTGTCTACGAAGGAAAGATCGTAAGCCTGAGGCGCTTCAAGGAGGACGTGCGGGAGGTGGCCGCTGGCTACGAGGCCGGTCTGGCGCTGGAGGGTTTCAACGACTACCGGGTCGGGGACCAGCTTGAGACCTACCACAAGGAACTCCAGGGCTAGGCGCGGCCGGGTAGAAGCCACGCCTGCCAGCCTGCCATGACACGCCGCCTCGAGCGCGTTAACGAGCTGATCCGGACCGAGCTCAGCACCCTGCTGGCGAGGGATGCCAAGGACCCCCGCCTGGGGGAGCGTGTAATCTCTGTCACCGAGGTGAATACGTCCATAGACCTGCGACACGCCCGGGTGTTCGTCAGCGTCCTGGGGACCCCAGAGGAGCAGATCCAGACCTTGGAAGTGCTCCGCGCGGCCGCAGGTTTCTTCCAGCATGAACTAGGGGAGCGGCTCACCCTGCGCAGGATCCCCGCCCTCTCCTTCCTCAAGGACGATGCTCTGGAGCGGGGCGACCGCCTGCTGCGCTTGATGAGGGAGGTGGCCGAGGGCCGGGGGGAACCGCCCCAGGGCCGGGGAGCTCCGGGAGGGCCCGTTGTCGCGCCCGAGGAGTAACGGGGGCCCGGTGGGCAGCGACGGCGTCATAAACCTCCATAAGCCCCTTGACTGCACCTCCTTCTCGCTGGTGGCCGCCGTCAAGCGCTGCACAGGGGTGAGGCGCGTGGGCCACGGCGGCACCCTGGACCCCAAGGCCACGGGAGTGCTCATTCTCTGCCTCGGCCAGGCCACCCGCATGGCCGAATACCTGGCGGACTCCCCCAAGAGCTACCGTGCCGACATCGAGCTGGGGGTGGAGACCGACACCTACGATAGCGAGGGGCAAGTGGTGGCCCGGGGCGATCCCTCGGGCGTAACCCGCCCCATCCTGGAGGCGGCGCTGGCCCGTTTCCGCGGGGTTATCTACCAGCGTCCGCCCATCTACAGCGCCTTGAAGCACCAGGGCCATCGGCTCTACGAGCTGGCCCGGGCGGGGGTCGCGGTCGTACCAGAGCCCCGGCGCACGGAGGTCTTCCGCCTGGATGTCATCCGCTGGGAGCCCCCGGTGGCCACCGTGGAGGTGGAGTGCGCTCGCGGCACCTACATCCGCTCCCTCGCCTACGACCTGGGCCAGGCCTTGGGCTGCGGCGCTTATCTGAAGGAACTGCTGCGCCAACGGGTGGGGCCCTTCCGCGTGGAGGAAGCCGTTCTCTGGGACACCTTCCAGGCGGCCTGCAGCGACGGCACCTGGCCCTCGTTGCTCCTTCCCCTAGACCTCGTCCTCAAGGAGTGGCCGGCGCTGGTCGTGGACCGGGAGGCCGAGGCGGCGCTGCGGCAGGGCAAGGGCCTGGCCCTGGAGGGGCACGTCTTGCGGGGCTACGGCTGCGCGGGCCTGCCCCTGGCTGGGCTGGGGCGCTCCCGCGCCTATGCCGTAGACGGCCGGCTGACGGCGCTGGTAGCCCAGGGCCCCGACCGACGCTGGCATCCCCTCAAGGTCCTCTCTCCCGCCCTGGCGCCATCCTTGGAGGCCATGGAGGGAGAGCGCATGCCCGAGCGCCCCGGTTGAGGCGCCGCATTGTTCACCTGGCGCCAGCGATCAGCCCCGAGCAAGCCCGAGGATAGCCTAAAGCAGAGCGGCAGCCCTACAAACAGGGTATTCCTTGCATTTTAGGGGTAGCTGGGGTAGAGTGGGCCTGGCCCAGCCTCGCCTCTCCACCAGAAGGAGTTCTCCGTGGGGAAAGGGAAAATAAACGTAGCAATTATCGGGGTGGGCAACTGCGCCTCCTCCCTGGTGCAGGGCGTGCACTATTACCGTGACGCCGAGGAGGCGGCGGTGATCCCCGGCCTCATGCACCCAGTGCTCGGCGGCTACCACATCGCGGACATCAACTTCGTCGCCGCCTTCGACATAAACCGCACGAAAGTGGGCAAGGACCTAGCGGAGGCGATCTACGCCGATCCCAACAACACCATCCGCTTCGCGGACGTACCGCACAGCGGGGTGACGGTCCTGCGCGGCATGACCCACGACGGCATTGGCAAGTACCTGGCGGACATCATCCAGAAGGCCCCCGGCGATACGGTGGATGTGGCCGAGGTCCTCAGGGAGACGAAGGCCGATGTCCTCATCAACTACCTGCCCGTCGGCTCGGAAGAGGCCACCAAGTGGTACATGGAGCAGGCGCTGGCGGCGGGCGTGGGCGTCGTCAACTGCATCCCCGTGTTCATCGCCACGGGCAAGCATTGGGCGCCGCGCTTCCAGAAAGCGGGCCTGCCCATCATCGGCGACGACATCAAGTCCCAGGTGGGCGCCACCATCACCCACCGGGTGTTAACCCGCCTCTTCGAGGACCGCGGGGTGCGGCTGGATCGGACGTACCAGCTCAACTTCGGCGGCAACACGGACTTCCTGAACATGCTGGAGCGCGACCGGCTGGAGTCCAAGAAAATCTCCAAGACCCAGTCTGTCACCTCCCAGCTGGGGCGCAAACTGGACCCGGACAACATTCACGTGGGCCCCAGCGACCACGTGCCGTGGCTGAAGGACCGCAAGTGGTGCTACATCCGCATGGAAGGCACCACCTTCGGCGACGTGCCGCTCAACCTGGAGCTCAAGCTGGAGGTATGGGACAGCCCTAACTCCGCCGGCGTGGTCATCGATGCCATCCGTTGCTGCAAGCTCGCGTTGGACCGGGGGGTGGGCGGCGCCTTGGTGCCTCCCTCCGCCTACTTTATGAAGTCGCCGCCCGTTCAATACACCGATGACGAGGCGCGCAAGCTCCTGGAGGAGTTCATCATTGGCGAGGGCTAAGGCGCGCCGGGACGCCATTTTCATGGTCCTGCGGGGACGGTTGCTGTATGTAACCGTTGTGCTCATCTTGGGCGTCTGGAAGTTCCTGCCTTCCCCTCTTGCCAACTTCCTGGCCGCCCACGTGGTCGGAAACATGCTGTACTGGACCTGGCCCCGTTGGCGGAGCAACGCCCGCCAGGCTATGGCTAGGATTCAGGGCCCCCAGGCGGACCAGCGGACCGTGGAGCGGCTCGCCCGGCGCTCCGTCCGCCATTATTGTCTCTACGCTTCGGACTTCGTGCGCTTTCGAACCTCAGGGCTGGAAGAACGCCTCTCCATCGAAGGCTGGGACAACCTTGAGGAGGCCCTGGGCGAAGGGAGGGGGGCGATCCTGATCGGCCTGCACCTGGGAAACTGGGACCTGGCCGCGGCGGCGGTGGCCCTGCGTAACTATCCGGTGAACGTGATAGTGGAGCGCTTCGAGTCGGCGGTGCTGGACCGCACGGTCCAGACCAACCGGCGGCGCTTGGGCCTGAGGACCATCCCGCGGGACGAGGGGCCCATCCCCATCGTGAAGGCGCTCCGCCGCAACGAGATGCTGGCCATCCTCATTGACCAGTCCTACGCTGGCTCGCAGGTCACCGTCAACTTCTTCAATGCCCCCATACAGGTGCCAGCCGGCGCCGCCCGGCTCGCCCTGCGCAGCGGGGCGCGGATCGTGACCGGAGGCCTGGTGCGGCTGCCCGACAACCGGTTCCTCGGATTCATCGATAAGCAGCTCACCTTCCAGCCCACTGGAGACGTGGAGCGGGATGCACAGGCCCTAACGCAACTGGTCGTGGCCTCCCTCGAGAAGTGGGTACGGCGCTACCCCGACCAGTGGTATCCCTTCCGCCAGCTCTGGGCGCCCACCGTTGCGTAGCCTCCGGCTGCCTCTACTCCTGGTTGCCCATATACTATTGGGTTGGTTGCCCATGCCCGCTGGCTACCTGGTGGCCGACGTCTGCGGCACGGTGGTCTCCTGGTTCGCCAGGCGGACCCGCCGGGGCGCCTATGAGAATCAGGCGCGGGTCCTGGGCCCTGACGCTCCCCCTGACGCCGTGCGACGGGGAGTAGCCGCTGTCTTCCGCCAGACCGCGCGGAACTACTTTGACCTCGTCCACCTATCCCACTTGAGGCCTGGGGAGCTGGACGCCCGCCTGCGCGTCCATGGCTGGGATAACCTGGCACGTGGCCTTGCCGCGGGCCGAGGTGTGATTATTGCCACCGCTCACCTGGGGAACCCCGAGCTGGCTATCCAGGGGCTGGCCCTGCGAGGCGTGCCCGTTACCGCGCTATCAGAGCCCCTGGAACCGCCCTCCCTGTTCCGGACCGTGACCCGCTGGCGCCAGAGCCTGGGGGTGGAGTTTGTCCCCACGGGGGTAGGTGGGCTGAAGCAGGCCCTGCGCCGCTTGGGCCAAGGTGGCGCGGTGGCGGTGACCTGCGATCGCGATATCCAAGGTGCCGGAGCCTGGCTCCCCTTCCTGGGGGAGCCAGCGCGCGTGCCCCAAGGGGCAGCCACCCTCGCCCTCAAGACGGGGGCGCTGCTCCTGCCCTGCTTTTGCGCCTGGTCCTCAGGCACCGTCCTGGAGGTCTTCATTGAACCGCCCCTGGAGCCCGCCTCTGGTGGCACGTCCGAGGAGCGCGCCCTGGCGACCACGCAGGCCTTGCTCCGCGTGGTCGAGACCTATGTCCGGCGCTACCCCGACCAGTGGTGCGTATTGGCCCCGGTCTGGCCCGCGCCAGCGCCGGCGGTGGGGGTCATCTGCCACGGGGCGATGGCCGCCCCGCCCTAATAGGCCTGGGACCATGGGCACCGCCGACCTTCACCTACACACCGCCTATAGCGATGGGCTGCCTAGCGTCCCGGAGCTGCTGGACTACGTGGAGCACGCCACCGGGCTTGATGTCATAGCCATCACGGACCACGACGATTTGCGAGCCTGCGCCGAGGCCCAGGAACTGGCCGCTCGCCGCGGCTATCGCTTCCAGGTGGTGCCGGGCGTAGAGGTGACCAGCTCAGAGGGTCACCTGCTTGCCCTCTTCGTAGAGGGGCCCATCCCTCCGTGGCGCTCGCTGGCCGAGACAGTGGCGACGGTCCAGGCCCAAGGCGGCCTCTGCATCATCCCCCATCCTTTCAGTTGGCTCACCCAAAGCGTGGGGCAACGGGGTCTGGAGCGGCTGCTGTCCACGCCCGGACCGCGCCCCGTGGGGATTGAGGTGGCCAATCCCAGCCCTGCTGGCGCGGTCACCGCCGCCCGCGTCCGCGAGTGGAGCCTGCGGCAACTCTTGGCCGAGAGCGGCGGCAGCGACGCCCATTTCTTGGGGGCGGTGGGCCGCGCTTGCACCGCCTTCCCCGGGCGGACGGCGGCGGAGCTGCGCCAGGCGCTCCTGGCCCGCCAGACGCAGGCCTTGCTGAGGCCTGCCGGCTATGGCCGCGGGGTCACCCTGGGTGAACGGGTTCGCCAGGCGCTGCGGGCCCACGTGCTCCGGCCTGGCCTTCCCATCGCCCTCTGGCGGCATTACGGGGGCAGCCTGCGGCCGTGAAGATCGCCCTGGTCTCGCCCTACGACTACTCCTACCCGGGCGGTGTCAGCACCCACGTCGCCCACCTGGAACGCGAGTTCCTGCGGCGCGGCCACGAGACGCGGGTTATCGCCCCCTCCTCGCGCACGGCGGAGGAGCTGGGCAACCCGCGTCTCCTGACCCTGGGCCGGCCCGTGCCGATTGCCCTTGGGGTGGGAGGGTCGGTCGCCCGCATCAGCCTGCACCCCCGCCTCTCGCCCAGGATCAAACAGATGCTGGCGGAGGAGCGCTTTGACGTCGTCCACCTCCACGAGCCCCTGGTCCCCTTCGTCGCCCTAACCATGCTCCGGTTCTCACGGTCGCTCACGGTGGGCACCTTTCATGCCTACGCCGAGAGCCACCGAGGCTATCGCTACTTCCGCCGTCTCCTGGACCGCTACCTGGGCCGCCTGGACGGCAAAATAGCCGTCTCGGAGCCGGCCCGCGCCTTCATCAGCAAGTACTTCCCAGGCGACTACACCGTCATCCCCAACGGGATCGATTTCCCCCTGTTCTCCTCGCCGGCGGCCCCCCTTCCGCAGTTCCAGGACGGCAAGCTGAACATCCTGTTTGTCGGTCGCTGGGAGCGCCGCAAGGGGCTGCCCGACCTGCTGGAGGCGTACCGCCTCGTGAAGGGTGATTTCCCCCAGTCCCGCCTGATCGTGGTGGGGCCCGACGGCGGCCGCCGCGCTCCCTACGAGCGGCTGGTTTCGGACTACC
>SHYM01000075.1 GCA_009692805.1 Dehalococcoidia bacterium
AGGTGGACCCGGAGTTCGATGCCCCCCTGTCTAAGTGGCGACACTCGCCACAGCCGCACCAGCCAGTGGCGACATGCGTCGCAGCCTCGCCGCGTGACGATAATCGTCGTCGTCCTGCGCCTGTCGTGGCTTGACAGCGCTCCAGCCCACTGTTAGCATCGCGCACATCCCACCAATAGGAGGAGAGCCCATGTTCAAGCGTTTCGGAGTTCTTGTTTTCGTCGGCAACATTGCGACTGTTGTAGCCCTGGCCTGCGGTGGCGCCGCCGCCGCGCCCACCGCCACGCCCGCCAAGGCGGCGGCCGCTGCCACCCCCACGGAGGCGGGGCGAGCCCCGCCTCCGGTAGCCACGCCCACCGCAGCCCCCACCGCGGCGCCAACAGCCGTGGTTTCGGCCAAACCGTCAGGAAGTGTCGTGGAGGTCGACGGTCAAAACAGTTGGGATGCGAAGCAGTTCGACCCCGGCTACTGGCAGGGGAGCGCCTTCTTGGGGGGCTTCCGTGGTCTCTACAGGGTAGTATACGAGCCCCTGGCGTTCACCGACGCTGACGGGCGGCTGGAGCAGCCCATCCTCGCCACTAGCTGGTCCATGGCCAAGGACGGCCTTTCCTGGACCTTCCAGCTCCGCAAGGGCGTGAAGTTCCAGAACGGCGAGGACTTCAACGCCCAGGTCATGGTCAAGAACATGCAGCGGGCGAAGGGGATCGGGGCCTCGTTCTACCAGCAGAATGTGACGGGCTATGAGACCCCCGACCCTTACACCATGACAGTGAAGCTGAAGGGGCCGGACTTGGCCCTCATCAGCCGCCTCATCTACAGCACCCGGATCGGCTATCCTGCCCCCGCCGGCTACATCGACTCCGTGGGCCCAACGGGCAATGTGGGCAACCCTCCCATAGGCACCGGACCATACAAGTTCCTCAAGGCCGACACAGCCTCCCTGGACCTTACTCTCGAGGCCTGGGACGGCTGGGGTGGATACTGGGGCTTCAAGCCTACCGTGAAGACCGTCAGATTCCTTGGAGTAGGGGAGCAGACCACGCGTATCGCCATGCTGGCAACTGGCGAGGCCGATATCGCTATCCTCACTCCTGGGCCTCAGCTGCGTGAGGTGCGTGGCGCCACAGTCCACGCGTCTGGCAGTGTGCAGGGGACCTGGATAGAGTTCTTCAATCAAGGTGACCCCAGCTCACCCTACGGTAACGTGAAGGTGCGCCAGGCCATCAACTACGCGGTCGACAAGCAGACGATGATAGACAAGCTGCTGGGGGGCGCGGGCGAGGTGATGGCCTCGACCATGACCTCAGTGCAGTTTGGCTTTCCCAAGGACCTCAAGCCCTACCCCTACGACCCCGCGAAGGCAAAGCAGCTTTTGGCCGAGGCCGGCTTCGCCAGCGGCTTCGACGGCGGAGCGATCTTCGCCAGCACCGCCGAGCAGAGTCTTCAGGCTCAGGCGATTGCCTCCTATCTGTCCGCCGTGGGCATCAAGGTTCAGGTCACACCGATGGACTACGGCACTTTGCTGGGGCGCTGGATACCCCCCAAGCACAATATGAACCTGGAGAAGGGCATGGGGTTCCTGGGGTCGTCCTTGGCGGGCGACGGGGCCTATCGGATCGAGAGCTTCTTCACCCGCTATGGGGATTGGGGTTACACGGTTGACCCACAGTTAGACGCCACGTACGACAAGACGCTGAACACCGTAGACATTAGCGAACGCGGGAAGCTGTTGAGCGATCTTGCCACCTACACGAATTCGCAGGCTTACAAGCTCTTCCTGTGGTCTCCCAAGGCGGTCTATGGCTGGGGGCCGCGCATCGCTGACTGGAGGCGGACGCCAGGAGAGGCCGCCTTCGACAACGCCCAGTCGATACGGCTCAAGTGAAGGGCCCAGCCGGGCGGCGCACGCAGCCGCGAAATGGTCATTGGGTAACGGGCATGAAACCTGGCAACAGGAGCATTCAGGAGGGTTAGCGATGGGCAGCATGCGGGACAAGGTGGCGGTCATCGGCATGGGCTGCACCAAGTACGACGACCACTTTGACAAGACGGGCGAAGACCTGCTGGTGGAGGCCTGCTACGAGGCCTTCGCGGACGCCGGGGTGGACCAGAAAGACATCCAGGCGGGCTGGCTGGGCGGCGGCATCACCGGGCAGACCCTGGCCCACGCCCTGAAGCTGAATTTCGTGCCCGTAACCCGGATCGAGAACTGGTGCGCCACGGGTAGCGATACCTTCCGCAACGCCGCCGCCTTCGTCGCGGCCGGTCTCTACGACATGGTGTTGGTGGCGGGCTTCACCGCCGCGAGCGACGCCGCTGGCACGGGCGAGCGCGGCGTCATGCAAGGCAACTTTGGCTGGCTCGTGGGTGAGGAGACGGTCTTCAGCGGCCCGGCCGCGGGCACCTTCTCCACCTTTGTCACCCGCTACATGCACCACTATGGCCTCACCTACGAGCAGGTCAAGACGGGCCTAGGCTCCATCGCGATCAAGAACTACCACAACGCCATGCTCAACCCCAAGGCCTACTTCCACAAAGAGATCGACATGAAGACCTACATGAACGCCCCCGTGATCTCCTGGCCCTTCGGCCTCCACGACTGCTGCTGCTCTCCCCACGGGGCGGCCGCCGCCGTGCTCACCACCCCCGAGATAGCCAAGAAGTTCCGCGACGACTACATCTTGCTGAAGGGCAACGGCATGAGCGTCGGCACCAAGCGGGGACGCCTCTGGAACGGCTACGACTGGGTCCACTTCGACGAGAACATCCACGCCGCCAAGCTGGCCTACGAAAGCGCCGGCATCAAGAACCCCCTGAAAGAACTGGACGTCATCACCATGCACGACGCCTTCACGGTGGTGGAGCTGGCCTTCTACGAGGACATGGGGCTGGCGCCGCGAGGACACGGTGGCGAGTACGCGGCGGCGGGTGTCTTCAGCCTGGAGGGCGAGCTGCCGGTGAACACTAACGGAGGCCTGAAGGCCTTCGGCCACGGGGGCGGCTCCTCGGGGATCCACAAGACCTACGAGGTCTACAAGCAGCTCCAGGGGAAGTGTGACGCACGACAGGTGAAGGATGCGACCCTGGGGATGACCCACGACCAGGGCGGCTACCCTGGCACCTACACCGTGGTCTTGAACGTCTTCGGCACCAGGGACTAGCGCGCCGGTCCCACCAAGGACTGTTGGTACTTGGCACGAGCAGCGCCGGCGCCCTTTCGCTGGCGCTGTTCGTGTTTCCTCTCTAGATAAGCGCAGAGGGACATTGCTCCAGGGCTGCTAGAGGAGGACTTATGCGCAAGAACAAGGTCGTGAGCGCCGAGGAGGCCGTCGACCGCATCAAGGACGGCGACTGTGTCACCACCAGCGGCACCAGCCTGTTGCCAGGCAAAGTGCTCAACGCCCTGGAGGTGCGCTTCCTCACCGAGGGCCACCCCAGGGGCATCACCTGGTTCGACCCCTTCCCCACCGGCGTCGCGGGCATTGAGCCCCTCTCCCACGAGGGATTCCTCAAGCGCGTGATCGGCGGCTGGTACACCCCCCACCCAGCCCTGATGAAAAAGGGCTGGCCGGACGGGGTTGTCTCGTGGACTGGAGGCTGGCGCTGCTCTATAATCGCCTCCGAGATGCGCGTGCAGGTGAGGTTGTTCGGGCGCTTGGCCGAGGTGGCCCAGCGGCGAGAGTTGTCCGTGGAGCTCCCGCCCGGGGCCTCGGTTTCAGCGCTGCTCCAGGCCCTCGCCTCTGGCGGCGCCTCCCTGGGACGCCTGAGCGAGGCGCTGGCGGTGGCGGTAAACATGGAATATGTCTCCCTCGACCGCGGGCTCAAGGACGGCGACGAGGTGGCGCTCATCCCGCCCGTGAGCGGGGGCGCCCCCTCCAATCTCAAGCTGCGAGGTGAGCCCCCCACGGTGCTTTTCCACGTCACCCGCGATGCCATCGATCCCGCGGCGCTGACCGCCCTGGTCGCGAGCCCTGACTGCGGCGCCGTCTTGATATTCCTGGGCACAGTGCGCAACAATTCCGAGGGCAAGCGCGTGGTGGGCATGGAGTACGACGCCTACCAGCCCATGGCCTTGAAGGAGTTGGAGCGCATCGGCGCCGAGGGCCAGGCGCGCTGGCCGGGCCTGCGCCTCGCCATCTGGCATCGCTTCGGCCCCATGGCCGTGGGCCAGGTGAGCCTGGTAATCGCCGTGGCGATGCCCCACCGGGCCGAGGCCTTCGAGGCCTCTCGCTGGGCCCTGGAGGCGGTGAAGGCCCGGCTGCCAATCTGGAAGAAGGAGTTCGCCGAGGACGGCAGCTGGTGGGCGGAGGGCACCGTCCCCACCCCCCAGGGGCAAAGCAACCCTCGTGGCTGACGCGCTGGCCCGCGGCGCTGACGCCCTGGAAGGGATAAAGGTCCTGGAGCTCGGCTCCCTCGTCGCCGCCCCTTACTGCGCCAAGCTGCTGGCCGACATGGGCGCCGAAGTGGTGAAGGTGGAGCCTCCGGCGGGCGATCCGGCGCGCGCCCGCGGCCCCTTCTTCAAGGACCTGCCCGACCCGGAGACCAGCGCCCTCTATCTTTACCTGAACACCAACAAGCGCGGCATCACCCTTAACCTGGAGGTGGCGAGCGGCCGGGCCCTCCTGCAAGAGCTCCTGGCCCAGGTGGACGTCTTCATCGAGGACACGCCACCCGGACGTCTGGAGGAATGGGGCTTGCCGCTCGCCCACCTGCGCCAGCTTTATCCCGGGCTCATCGTCACCTCCATCACGCCCTTCGGGCGCACGGGACCCTACCGGCGCTACCGGGCCTACGACATCAATCTCTTCCACGGCGGCGGCCAGGGCTTCATGGTGCGCAACGATGCCCTGGGCAAGCGGCCCCCACTGACAGGCGGCGGCTATCTGGCCGAGTTCGACGGCGGGCTCAGCGCCGCTGTCGCCACCCTGGGGGCCCTCTATCACCAGGGCCTGACCGGCCTGGGCCAGCACTTGGACTGCTCCATCCAGGAGGCGGTCATGGCCCTGGAGCGCGCGACCCTGACCCGCTACCCCAACGAGGTAGCCGGCTCCGCGACCACGCCCCTGAGCGCCGGCAGCCGTGGGCGGTCGGGGATGAGCGGCACCCAGCCCTGCAAGGACGGCTGGGTGACCATCGCCGCCCTGGAGGAGCACCAGTGGGCGGGCCTCATGAAGCTCATCGGCGCTCCCCCGGGCAGCTTGCGCCCCACGCCGGAGCTCGACGAGCTCCTCCGCGCCTGGCTGGCGGCTCACACCATGGACGAGATCTACCACGGCGCGGAAGCCCTGAGCGTGCCGGCGGGCCGCCTGCACACTAGCAAGGACCTGCTGGCGTCCGCGCAGCTGCAGGCGCGGGAGTTCTTTCAGAGCATCGACCACCCCCGTACGGGCGCGCTGCCCTACCCCACCGCAGGCTACCGGATGTCGGCCACGCCTTGGCGGGCGCGCCGTCCGGCGCCGCTCTTGGGGCAGCACAACACCGAGGTCTACTGCGGCTGGCTGCAGCGCAGCCAGGTAGAGCTGACGCGGCTGGCCGACGCGGGAGCTATCTGATGGCCGCTGCCGGGCCCTTGCAGGGCGTCCGCGTGCTGGACTTCGGCTGGGCCTGGGCAGGCCCCTATGGGTGCACCCTGCTAGCCTTCTTGGGCGCCGAGGTGATCAAGATCGAAGGCCAGAAGCGGCCCGACTACAGCCGCCGCATGTCCATGACCACCGGGCAGACCTTCGACAACCTCGATCAGTCCACGGTCTTCAACGATATGAACCTCAACAAAGAGAGCCTGGCGGTTGACCTCTCCAACCCCAAAGGCGTGACCATGGTGAAGCGCCTGGTGGGCCTCAGCGACGTCGTCATGGGCAACATGCGCCCCGGGGTGATGGACAGGCTGGGGCTGGGGTACGACGACCTGCGCCGGCTCAAGCCCGACATCATCATGTGCTGGTCCTCGGCGGCGGGCAGCACGGGCCCTTACCGCGGCCACGTGGGCTACGCCCCCACCTTTGCCCTCCTGGGGGGCATCTCCCATCTCACCCGCTATCCCGATAGCCCGCCGACCCTCCTGTCCGGCTCCATCGACGCCGCCAGCGGCACCACCTTCGCCCTGGCCGCCCTGCTGGCCCTGAACCATAGGCTGCGCACCGGGCGTGGGCAGTTCGTGGACGTCTCCTCGACTGAAGCCATCGCCGTGTTCAGCGGGCATGCTGTCCTGGAGTACGCCCTGAACCACCGCGTTCAGGGGCCGTTGGGCAACGAGGACGAGGCGATGGCGCCCCATAACGTCTACCCCTGCCAGGACGACGACACCTGGATCACCATCGCGGTCGCCACCGACCAGGAGTGGCGCGCCCTCGTCGGCGCCCTGGGCGGTCCCGGCTGGGCGCAGGACCCCCGCTTCGCCGCTAGCCAGGGACGGTGGCTACACCGCCAGGAGCTGGACCGGCACCTGGAGGCCTGGACCCGCCAGCGCACCGACCACGAGGCCATGGCCCTGCTCCAGGCCGCCGGGGTGGCCGCCGTCCCCTCGTTCAACAACCGCCAGATCTACGAAGACCCCCACACGCAAGCCCGCGGCGTCTTCACCAAGATGCGCCACCCCGCCATCGGTGAGCGCATCGTGATGCGCCCGCCCTGGCTGCTTTCCGACACCCCAGCGGCGATCACCGCGCCAGCGCCACTCCTGGGCCAGCACACCGCCCACATCCTGCGGGACCTGCTGGGTCTGACAGAGCCCGCCATCGCCGAACTCAAGGCTGAAGGCGTCGTCTACGACCCCACGCCGCCCCTCCCCGACTGAGCGCCCGCTCCAGCCCCAGACCGCAAGCCGCGTCAGGAGCATCGGTGTCCCAGGGCGCGCGCCCTTGTAGGCCCACCCTCCTTCTGCTATCTTGACACGTGTTCCTGGGAGGGATCGCATAGTGGCCTAGTGCACCCGCCTGCTAAGCGGGACCGCGCAAGCGGACATGGGTTCGAATCCCATTCCCTCCGCCATATCACGCCCTCAGAGGCCGTTGGACTCCCTCACGCATGAGCGCTAGCTACTACATCTGGACCATCGGCTGTCAGATGAACAAGGCCGACTCGGAGCGGCTGGGCGCCAGCCTGGACGCCCTCGGCTACCACCCCGTCGACTCGCCGCGCGAGGCCAGCGTCGTCGTCGTCAACTCCTGCGTGGTCCGGCAGCAGGCGGAGGACAAGGCCGCGTCCTTCCTCGATAGCTTGAAGT
>SHYM01000076.1 GCA_009692805.1 Dehalococcoidia bacterium
CCACCATGGCGGCAGGGATACTGCCCAACACCGCCGAGAACGTAGCCCGCTGGCTGCGCGACCCCGCGGCGGTCAAGCCTCAGGCCAAGATGCCGAATCTCGGCCTGAGCGAGGCCGATATAGCGTCCTTGGCCGCGTATCTGTCCAGCGTAAAGCTGCCCGCAAGTCGATGAAGGGCTACCACTTGCCGCTTCAGCCTAGGCTGAAGCGGGGAGACAAGCGATGGCGATGATCACAGACGTGCTGCGCCGGCCCACCGGCTACTCCGGGGTCTGGGGCTGGGTCACTACCGTTGACCACAAGCGCATCGGGGTGCTCTACGGCGTCACCGCCTTCATCTTCTTCCTCGTGGGCGGCATCGAGGCCCTCCTACTACGGCTGCAGCTGGCCGGCCCCGACGGCACTGTCCTGACCGCCGCGGCCTACAACCAGATCATGACCATGCATGGCACCACCATGATATTCCTGGTGGTGATGCCCCTGAGCGCCGCCTTTTTCAACGTGGTGATCCCGCTGATGATCGGCGCCCGCGACGTGGCCTTCCCCCGCCTCAACGCCTTCAGCTACTGGGTCTTCCTCACCGGCGCCCTGCTGCTGCACATGAGCTTCCTGGTGGGAGGTCCTCCGGACGCCGGGTGGTTCGGCTACGCCAACCTCACCGAGAAGCCCTTCTCGGAAAGCGGCATCGACTTCTGGGTGCTGGGCCTCCAGGTGCTAGGCATCTCCTCCATGGCTGCGGCCTTCAACTTTCTCGTCACCATCATCAACATGCGCGCCCCCGGCATGAGCCTGATGCGGATGCCCCTTTTCGTCTGGATGACCATGATCACCTCCTTCCTGCTGGTGACCGCCTTCCCCGTGCTGACGGTGGGCATGATGCTGCTGCTGTTCGACCGGCTCTTCGGGACCCACTTTTACGCCCCCGCGGGCGGCGGCGACCCGGTCCTGTGGCAGCAGTACTTCTGGCTCTTCGGCCACCCCGAGGTGTACATCCTGATCCTGCCCGCCATGGGCATCGTCTCGGAGGTGCTGCCCACCTTCTCCCGCAAGCCCCTCTTCGGCTACCGGGTGGTGGTCTATTCGGGTATCGTCATCGGCTTCCTCGGATGGATGGTGTGGAGCCACCACATGTTCACCGTGGGCCTGGGCGCCGTCGTCAACGCCGTCTTCGCCTCCACGACGTTCCTCATCGCCGTCCCCACCGGGGTGAAGATCTTCAACTGGATTGCGACCCTGTGGGGCGGCGCCATCCAGCTGAAGGCGCCCCTCTACTTCGCCCTGGGGTTCATCGCCATGTTCATCATCGGCGGGCTGAGCGGCGTCATGCACGCCTCGGTGCCGGTGGACACTCAGCACCAGGACACCTATTTCGTGGTTGCCCACTTCCACTACGTGCTGTTCGGCGGCAGCATCTTCGGGCTCTTCGCGGGGATCTACTACTGGTTCCCCAAGGTCACGGGCCGCCTCTTGCACGACGGCATAGGCAAGCTGCATTTTTGGCTGATGCTCCTCGGCTTTAACCTGACCTTCGGCCCCATGCACTTTCTGGGCGTGGCCGGGATGCCCCGCCGCATCTACACCTACCCAGAGGAGATGGGCTGGGCCTTCTGGAACCTGGTGGAGACCTTCGGGGCCTTTATGATCGCCGCCTCCATGTTGGTCTTCTTATTCAACTTCTTCCGCAGCCTGCGCCAGGGCGAGGAGGCGGGAAACGACCCCTGGGACGCGCGCACCCTGGAGTGGTCCATACCCTCGCCGCCGCCTATATACAACTTCGCCACCATACCCACCGTCCACAGCCGCGACCCCTGGTGGGAGGAGAAGGAGAAGAGGCGCGGGGCCCCCGTCCCCGTGGCCGGCGGCAGCAATGGGGAGCCCCACCAGGACGAGGGTCACGGCATCCATATGCCCTCGCCCTCCTATTGGCCGATAGTGGTAGCCCTAGGCCTGGGCGTGATGGCCGGCGGACTGCTGGTCTTCGCGTCGGTTAATCTTATTAGCGGGCTTATCGTCACCCTGGGGGGCGGGCTCGTCGCCATCATCGGCATCTTCGGCTGGTCCCTGGAGCCGGCGTCCGCCGGCCCTGAGCACGGCTAGTAGGGAGAGGGACAAGTGCAGCAAGCCGGAGCCCTAGGCCACACCCCCGAGGTGGAGCACACCACCACGGGTCTGAACCACCGCAAGCTATTGATGTGGGTTTTCCTGGCCTCCGACTGCCTGTTCTTCGGCACCCTCATCGCGACCTACTTGCTGTACCGGGGCAAGAGCACGGTGGGGCCCTATCCCCACGAGGTCTTTGACATCCCCCTCACCTCATACAGCGCCTTCCTGCTGCTGATGAGCAGCCTGACTATGGTGCTGGCGCTGGCGGCGGTCCAGCGGGGCAACGCCAAATGGGGGCGCATCTGGCTCCTGGCCACGGCGCTCCTGGGCTGCCACTTCCTGGTCAATCAGGGCTGGGAGTTCAGCCACTTCGTGACGGAGGGGCTGACCCCGCGAGTCAACCTCTTCGGCGCCACCTTCTTCACCCTCACCGGCTTCCATGGCGCCCATGTGACCCTGGGCGTATTCTGGTTGACCGCCGTCGTGGTAATCTCCTTGCTCCGACCCGCCACCATGAGCGCCAAGAACAGCCTGAACGTAGAGCTCGTCGGGCTCTACTGGCACTTCGTGGACATCGTCTGGATCATCATCTTCACCGTGGTCTACCTGCTCCAGCCGGCCCCACCGCTCCACGGCTGATGGCAGAGACCATAGGCGCCTGAGGACGTAGACCATGAGCGAGCGACCCCAGACCCACGGGCAGCCCCATCCGGGGCCAAAGCAATACATAGCCATCGCTTCGGTGCTCACCGCGATCACGATCGTCGAGGTGGCGGTGTACTACATCGAGGCGCTGAAGCCCGCCCTGGTGCCCATCCTGCTGCTCCTGTCGTCGGTGAAGTTTGCGCTGGTGGTCATGTTCTACATGCACCTGAAGTTCGACCACGGGCTCTTCTCAGCCCTCTTCGTGGGCGGGCTCGTGCTCGCCATCAGCGTGGTCGTGGCCCTGATGGCCCTCTTCCAGGCTTTTCTACGCTGAGCCTCGCCGGGCCGCGCTAGTGCCTACCCGCTGAAAAAGCATCTTGCCGTCGGGCAGTAACGAGGGAAGTATCCCGTGACCTACCACACGCCGAACCATTCCCCTTAGTCCCCCTTCCTTTCCTGGAAGGGGGATGAAAAGAATTCTGGGGGACACCCCCCAGTCCCCCCACCAGAGGGACTTATCCCTCTGGACTCCCCCAACGGTTCCTGCATCGTTACCCTGATTTGCGAGCAGGCCCTAGGGGCCTGGGGCCCCTGCCCGCGCAGCCACCCGCTCCTCTTCCTCGTCCCGTCGCTCCTCCTTCCCCAGCCAGACCAGGGCGCAGACCACCATTGCAGCCAGGTACATCATGAGGCCATCGGCGAGCATGATGAGGCCAGCCGCCTGCTGGTCCTGGGCCGGAGAGAGGCCCCACGCTCCTGACTCCTGGGCGTAGAAGGGATACAGCCCAGGCTGGGCGGAAACGAGGAACAGCGACAGCGCCGTCGTCTGGGCCATCGCGGCCAGCAGAAACACAATCCGCCCCAGGTAAGAGAGCCGCGAGTGCAGGGGATGTATATCCATCAAAGCCGCCCAGAACAGCCCCGCCGTCAGCGCGAAGGAGACATGCTGCAAGGCGTGAGCCGCGTCGTTGCCCAGGGCGAACTCGTAGGCGGCTGGCAGGTGCCAGCCCCACAAGGCCCCCGTCATCAGGACGAACGCCGGCAGCGGGCGGACCAGAACAGGGAACAGGCGCCGCGCCACGCGGTTTCGCGCCAGGGGCCGCACCACGCCCAGCCGCAGAGCGGAGGGCAAGCCACGCAAGATGGGGGTGAGCGGCGCCCCCAGCACCAGCAGGGGCGTCGCCCAGGTGCTCAGGAGCATGTGCTGGACCATGTGAGCGGCCAACAGCTCCTCCGACAGGTGATCCAGGGGTGATTGCAGGGCCACCAGCAATATGGCCAGGGCCGCGCAGAAGGCGACCGGGTGCCACCCAGAGTAGCGGTAGCTGCGCATCCGCCAGCGGCGCAGGCCCCTGGCATAAAGAATGGCGGCCAGCGCCAGACCTAGCAACACCAAGGGATCGAGGCCGAACCCCAAGCCCAAAGGAAAGCTGGCATGGCCTTCGGGGGCCGGGAGCAGGGAGAGCGACGACGGACTCAGCAGCGCCATGGCGCTCTCATTGTACTCAGCCTCACTCCCTGACGGTGGACTCCTCCTTGGGCGCGCCCGCGGGGTCCGAAAGCCCCCGAGCCTATGGTATAGTACGCTGACGCTGCCGAGCAGCTTCACAGGTAGGATTACCTCCTAAGTCAAGCGGGCGAAGTCAGGCGGGAGGATGCTGGCCTCGATGCCCAGGTTGCCGAAGCTCCCCATACCAGACCTGCAGGCGCTCAGGCGGCGTTTCAAGCCTCCCAAGCCCCTCCGGCCGCCGTCCTTGGCAGAGGTGGTAAAGCGGGCGGAGGAGGCCTTCATCCGCTTCAACCAGGGGCCCTGCGCGGACGGCAAGGCGCACGTCTTCAAGACCCAGCCCTTCCCGCCTTATTCTCGGGAGTACTGCGCCAAGTGCGGGGTGGACAAAGACGACCTGGCCACCTACAAAGAAGGCCTGCGCACATATCACGGGGTCGGCGAGCGCCTGTGGTCGGGAGGTCCGGTGCCCGCGCTGGCGACGGCCGCGGCGGCCGGGGAAGCCGCGCCCGCTCCCCGGCGAGGCCTGGGAGCGCCGGTCGTGGTGAGCGCTGGCCTAGCCCTCTTCATCATCGGGCTCGGCCTCAGCCGGCCGCCGCTGGAGCACAGTGGGGCTAGCTTCTTCCTGATGTTCGCGGGGATGGCGGTCGCCATCGTATCCGGGATGATCTGGGCCGCCGATCTGGGGAGCAAGTCCAACCCGGCGGCGCGCCAGTTCTACGGCTTCTCCGACGCCCAGCCCAAGGGCGAGGAGCGGACTCGGTATGCCCTCGACCGCGCCGCTGTCACGGCCCTGCTCAAGGGCCTCGTCGCCCCGACTTTTGGGGCGCTGTCGGTGGCGCTCATGGCGCTGGGCCTCGTGTTCATCTGGCCACCCCAGACCCACGGCAACCTGGGGCTGTTCCTGCTATTTTCAGGGGTCGCCAGCGGGATACTTTTAGGTCTGGTCTGGGCAGCGGGAGGGCGGACCAAATCAGGACATGCCCCTTAAAGCAGCGGCCTGGGGTCGCGGCCCCTTCAGTCTGCCGCTGCTAGCCCTAGCTCTCAGCCTGGCCTGCGCGTCTGGCCCCCGCTTCCAGGGGACACTCTTGGAGCCTCCCATCCCTGCGCTCGCCTTCTCCCTGGAGGACCAGCATGGTCAGGCCACGGCGCTGGCCGATTTCCGCGGCAAGGTGATGGTGCTGGCGTTCATGTACACCCGTTGTCCCGACGTTTGTCCCCTCCTGGCCAGCAAGCTGCAAGTCCTCCACGAGGCCATCGGCCAGGAGGGGACAAACGTCGCCTTAGTGGTGGTCTCGGTGGACCCCGAGGGCGATACCAAAGAGGCAGCCCTGGAGTTCTCCCGCCACTACGGCATGGAGCGCCGCTGGTCGTACCTCGTGGGCGGTCGCGAGGCGCTGGCGCAAGTGTGGGCCCACTACTTCGTCGAAGCGCACCGGGAGGGCGACGCGCACTCCTTGATCGAACATGGCGCTCCCGTATACCTACTGGACGGGCGAGGAGAGGCACGAGTGCTGCTTACCTTAGACAACCAAGACGTGCCGGCAATGCTCCACGATATCCGGGAGCTGCGCTAGCCGGGCAGGAGGTATGGTCGGTGGGCGGGTTTCTGTTGGGAAGCTACGTGGTCTGGTCGCGGGAGCTGCTGCGCACCCGGCGCGAGAGGGTGCGGCTGCTCTCCAACGTGCTGGTGCCCCTACTGCTGCTGCTCTTTCTGGGGAGCGGTCTCAACAACGTGGTGGTCGACCTGGGCCCAGGAGTTCGCTTCGCCGACTTCCTCTTCCCCGGTATCCTGGTGCTCAGCATCATGATGACCGCCTTCGCGGCGGGGATGTCGGTGGTCTGGGACCGCGAGTTCGGCTTCCTGAAGGTAGTGCTGGTGGCCCCCATCAACCGCTGGGGCCTCGCCCTGGGGAAGACCCTGGGCGGAGCGACGGTGGCCGTGGCGCAGGGGGCTACCATCCTGGCCGTGGCCCGCGTCTTCGGGGTGCCACTGGACCTGCTAACCGCCCTCAAGCTGCTGCCGCTCCTCCTGCTGGTCGCCCTGATGGTGGGCGCCTTCGGCACCCTGGTGGCCTCCCGCATGCGCTCGCTCCAGGGGTATCATGTCTTCAGCGAGGTGCTGTTGATCCCCATGACCTTCCTTTCAAGCGCCTTCTTCCCGGTGGACGAGGCCCCGGGCTGGTTAGCGGCCATCGCCAAGCTGAACCCCATCACCTACGCGGTGGATGCGCTGCGCCAGCCATTCCTTGCCGCCATCGCCGCCGGGCAGGTCCCGGGCACGGCAGCGGCGGGCGTCGGGAAATCCCTGGGCGTCACGGTGTTCGGCCACACCATGGGGCTCTGGACAGAGGTTATCATCCTAATGGTGGCGGCGGGGGCCACGCTGGCCCTCGCCACGCGGTGGCTGGGGCGCAGGGGCTAGGGAGGACGCCGTGGAGCAAGGGGGACAAAAGCCTGAGACCCGCGCCGCCGGAGCGGGTGCCGCCTTCCGCCTCCTTGTCCTAGCTGCCCTGGCGGCTACCTTCGCCCAGATAGTGATGGGTGGGGTGGTGCGGGTCACCGGCTCCGGGCTGGCCTGCCCCGACTGGCCCCTTTGCCAGGGACGGATAATACCCCCGCTCCAGGGCGCTGTCATCATCGAGTACTCCCACCGGCTGCTGGCCTCCCTGGTGAGCGTCCTGGTGATCGCCGTCGCCGCTTTCACCGTGGTCCGCTACCGCCGTCGCCCCGAGGTGCTGGCGCCGGCGCTGCTCGCGTTGGCCCTGTTGGTGGCTCT
>SHYM01000077.1 GCA_009692805.1 Dehalococcoidia bacterium
TTTCGCGCGCTCAGGATGCTTTAAGTATAAGGTGTAGCCGCTTTATGTTGCAACGTCGCCAGCGTGGTTCGACAGGCTCACCACGAGCGGGACACAAATTGTCATTGCGAGAAGCCGCAGGCGACGAAGCAATCTAGCGGGAGAGCGGAGCGCCACCTCAGATTGCCACGGCCTTCCTTCGTCAGGCCTCGCAATGACAGCCTGGCGTGAGCTTCCTTAGCGAACTTCTAGGGACAGGACACTAGATGGCAAGAAAGCAGTGAAGCGCCTCGGGGGTGCGAAGGCGCTTCACTGCAAGGGGGACCAGCAAACGGGTCGTGAAAATCTAAGTTAGGTTGGCCTTGGACGAGCCCTCTCCTGACCTCCTAGCCGCATTTGGTGTAGCCGCAGGAGTGGCAGGTCAGGCAGCCCTCCTGGTACGCCAGGTCACCACTGCATTCGGGACAGCGAACAGGCGCGCTGGTCGGCCGCCCCTGCACCTTCCCCTGCTGCGGCGCCAGGGCGAAGCCTAGCTGCGCGCCCTGGGGCTCCGCCGCCTTCTGGAGTCCACCATGCGGCATGCCGCCCGGGACATGGCGTGACAGCACGATGGCGACAGCGTCCACCGCCGAGCGCACCTGCACCCCTTCGGACCAGATGGGGCAACAGGTGATACCGCGAAGCTGGTCCACCACCTGCTCGGCGCCTATGCCCGAGCGCAGCGCCAGCGAGATGAGGCGGCTGATGGCCTCTAGCTGGGCCGAGTCGCAGCCCCCCGCCTTGCCCAGGGTCGAGAAGAGCTCGAAGGGACCGCCCTGCTCATCGAAGTTGATGGTGACATAGAGGGTGCCGTGGCCGGTGTGGACGCGCTCCGTCACGCCCTTGACCACAGAGGGACGCTTTCGGGGACTGATAATAGCCCCTGAGCCTGTCTCAGTCCCGACCTGTCGGGAGGAGTCCGGCGCGGCCTCGACCTGTCGGGAAGGGGCGGAGACCAGGTTCAGGACCTGCTCCTCCTTGGAGCGGTCGCGGTAGATGGTGATGCCCTTGCACCCCTCCTTGTAGGCCAGCCAGTAGGCCTTCCGCACGTCCTCCATGGTGGCCTCATGGGAGAAGTTGATGGTCTTGGAAACGGCGTTGTCGGTGTGGCGCTGGAAGGCCGCCTGCATCCGCACGTGCCACTCTGGGGCGATGTCGTGGCTGGCAGCGAAGACCCGCTGCACCACCTCGGGAACGCCCGGGACGCCGCGGCAGGAGCCCCGCTGAGCGACCTCCCGCATCAGGTCCTCGCTGTAGAACCCCTTCGCCCTGGCCGCCTGCTCGAACATGGGGTTGGTGTCCAGCATCTCCATACCAGCCTGCTTCCTGACGAAGGCGAGGGCGAACAGGGGCTCGACGCCACTGGAGCAGGCGGCGATGATGCTGATTGTCCCCGTGGGGGCGATGGTGGTGCGCGTGGAGTTGCGCATCGGGCGCGGCCCGAAGGGCCCGCCGGGGCCGTAGACGGAGTCGGCCCAGTCGGGGAAGTTGCCCCGCCCCCGCGCCAGCGCCTCGGAGGCCTGGTCGGCCCGCTGCTGAAAGAAGGCCATGACCTCCTCGCCCAGCCGCAGCGCCTCTTCGGAGTCGTAGGGGATGCCCATCTCAATCAAGAGATCCGCCCAGCCCATCACCCCCAGGCCGATGCGCCGGATGGCCAGCGACACCTCCCTGATCTGGGGGAGCGGGTAGCGGTTCATGTCGATGACGTTGTCCAGGAAGTGGACCGAACGATCTATGACCCGCCCCAGGCGCTCGTAGTCCACGGCCAGCTTACCGTTAACCCTTAGGACCATCCGGGCCAGGTTGATGGAGCCCAGGTTACAGGAGTCGTAGGGGTAGAGGGGCTGCTCCCCGCAGGGGTTGGTGCTCTCGATGGGGCCGCGCTTGGGGACGGGGTTGGAGTGGGGCTCGTTCATGCGGTCGATGAGGATAATGCCCGGGTCGCCCGTCTTCCAGGCCAGCTCCACCATCTTGTCGAAGACCTGACGGGCGTTGAGCCTGCCCGCGGTCTGCTGGGTGCGAGGGCTGATGAGGTCGTAGTCCTCGCCGCGCTCCACCGCCTCCATGAAGCGCTCGGTGACGGCGACGGAGATGTTGAAATTCTGGAGGACGTCGCCCTTCTCCTTGGACGTGATGAACCTCAGAACGTCGGGGTGCTCCACGTTCAGGATGCCCATGTTGGCGCCCCGGCGGGTGCCGCCCTGCTTGGTGACCTCGGTGGCGGTATCGAAGGCGCGGATGAAGGAGACGGGCCCCGAGGCCACGCCGCCGGTGGAGCCCACGATGTCGCTCTCGGGGCGCAGGCGGCTGAAGGAGAAGCCGGTGCCGCCGCCGCTCTTGTGGATGAGGGCGGTCTGCTTGACAGCCTCGAAAATCTCCTCCATGGAATCGCCTACGGGCAGGACGAAGCAGGCGGAGAGCTGCTGCAGCTCCTTGCCGGCGTTCATCAGGGTGGGGGAGTTGGGCTCGAACTCCAGCCCCGCCATCAGGTCGTGGAACTCGCGCGCCGTGGCCTCCGCCTGCTCAGGGCTGGCGCCGTAGGCCAGGTCGCCCTGGGCGATGTTGCGGGCGACCCGCCAGAACATCTCCTCGATGTTCTCGACGACCTGGCCCTGGCGGTCGCGCTTGAGGTAGCGCTTCTCCAGCACCGCCGCCGCGATGTCGGTTATACCATCCGGGATGGCCGCTCGTGGTGAGCTTATCGAACCACGAACGGAGGAGACAGCGCCGTGGCCGTTGTTGTTACTGGTGTTGGGTGACATGTTAGTTATCTTCCGTTCTAGTTTAATTATGTTTCAGAGAAGCCGGTGCTAGTTGGGATTGATCTCCCAGATCAGCAGGTCGAAACCAGGCCGTAGGGCCGTGGCAGCGCCAGCAATATCTTCAGCGCATCCACCTGCTGTTCCAATCTCTTGACCTCGGTCTCCAGCGCCGCGCGCTCCGCTTCGGACAGCCCCTTCGAGTAGGGAAACACACCCATCGCCGTGCCTCCCTAATTAACTTACCGCTGCACCCCGGCCACTTTACGTCTTCGTCCCCGTGGGCTGGCTGGCTTGTCCAGCTCGAGGCCGGAGATGAGGGGGAGCTGGGCCCGGGGCGGGCGCGCGACGTCGCGCTTCAGCGCCTCCACCTCCCGCTCCAGGTCCTCGACATCCTTGAAGTCGCGATAGACGCTGGCGAAGCGGATGTAGGCGATGCGGTCCAGCCGCCTTAGCCGCTCCATCACCAGCTCCCCTACCGTCCGGCTGGCGACCTCTTCCCGACCCGGGCGCCTTAGCTCGGCCTCGATCTCGTCGGCCAGCTTCTCGACGCCGCCGGCGGGCAGGGGGCGCTTCTCCAGGGCCCTGCGCAGGCCGGCGAGGAGCTTCTCGCGGCTGAATTCCTCGCGGCGCTGGTCCTTCTTGATGATGTAGAGGGCCTGGGCCTCGATGCGCTCGTAGGTGGTGAAGCGAGAGGAGCAGGCCAGACACTCTCGGCGGCGACGAACGGACTCGTCCGCCTCACGGGAGTCGATGACCTTGGAATCGGGGTGTCCACAATAAGGGCACTTCATCACGAACCTCGCCCCCCTACATATGGGGCACAGATACCAAGGTACCACAACATATAGTGCTGGTCAAGGGGTTTAGGGGCCATTTTGAGGGTGCTGGGGGGACACCCCCCAGGCACCCCGCCCCCTTCGGCTACGCTCAGGGCAGGCTCCGGGCTGCGCCCCTCTGGACTCCCGTCGGCTTTCCACAAAAATGGCATCCCACCGGAACAGACGGAGTGCAGAGTCCCGATGCTCGGGATCTGCCGGGAGAGGAAGGGGGTGTCCCCCTTCCTCTCCCTTACACCACCCCCTTCCTGGCCAGGAAGGGGGCCGGGGGGATGATCGAAGGCAGGGCTAGAAGGGCAGACCGCGCGCCTGGTAGGCGGCGCTGAAGATGCGCAGGACCTGGTCCCGTTCCCGGGGCTCCAGCCCGCTGTTGGCCGCCGCCCTCACGGTGCGCCGCAGGGCCTCCAGGATATCGGGGGACAGCTCGCCCCGGGCGGCGCGGGAGGCGGCCCGCTCCAGGGCTGTCGGCAGGTGGGCCTCCAGCCAGCGGCCGCCGGGGAAGAGCAGAAGCTCCCGCAAGAAGATGCCATCTCGCGCCACCGAGATGGGCAGCCCAGGGTTGGCCTGGGTGCGCGCCTGGTCGTAGGCGATGGCGAGGAGCACGTCCTCCGCCGCCTCGTGCCGGTTCAGCTCGGTGAGCCTGGTGAGCAGGCGGGAGGCCGCCACCTGGTTGGCGTGCACCAGCTCGTAAAGCTGTCGCTCCAGGGGATAGCGGTCCGGGTCGGCGGTGGCCAAGAGGCCCAGCGCCGCATCGGGGTCGCCGGTCAGCAGCGCGCCCGCCTCCAGGGGATGCCGGCGGAAGAAGCGGGGCAAGGGCGGGCGAGCCTCGCTCAACGCCTGGAGCACCCCCCTGGGGTCGCGCTCGGCCCGGGCGGCCAGCACGGCGTAGGCCTCGTCCAGGAAGGGCTCGTCGATCTCGGAGTTGCCGGAGCTGGTCTTGACCAGAGTGGCCAGCCCCTGGATGAGGGCCTGGTTGGGGGCCGCGCCGTCCACGCTCAGGGCTCGCAGCAAGCGGGGTGGCGTGACGACGAAGCGCGTCCGGGCCGGCAGCGCCGCCAGCAGCTCGCGCAGGAAGGCGTCGGCGGCCCGCTCGACCATCGCCTGAGTAGCCGCGTAGTCGGCGTCCGCCAGGAGCTCGAAGAAAAGCTCCAGGTCATCCTTGCGGCCCTTCAGGCTGCCCGAATATTGCTGCAACGCCAGGCTCCCCTGGCCGGCCTCCTCCCGCCCTAGGGCCAGGATACGGTCCACCTGCGGCACGAGCTCCTGCAGACGGCGGACAAAGACGCCCGTACCCTTGCGGGTCACCTCGACCGGGGGAGAAGCGCCCAGGGCCGCGATGGCCGTCATAAGCTCGCGATTGCTCAGCAGGGGCAGGAAGTGGAGGGCGCTGGGGTCCTGCTTGGCCCGTTCCACCACCCTCCGCACTCGCTCCTCAGGCGCGGCGCCTTGCAGCGACAGGAAGAGCTCCAAGACCCCGGCCACGGCCTGGGCACGCGGGAGGCGGGAGTCCTGCGGGATGGCGCCGTGGACGCGGTAAAGGCTGAGCTTGTCGTTCAAATAGCCCCGCCAGAAGCCGAAGCCCAGGTCCACGTCCAGGGAGTCTCGCACGGTCTTGTCATCCTGGACCAGCAGGTCGAACTGCTCCACGAAGTCCAGGAGCCGCTGCCGCTCCTCGCGGGCGACGATGCCGCGCACCTCCTCGGGGAAGGGAGGCAAGCCGCTAGCGCGCAGCTCCGCGTAAGAGCTCATACCGAAATGGACCACCGTGAAGTAGGCGTCGATCAGGGGTGCGTCCTCTGGCGGCAGGTCCTGGTACCAGCGCAGCGCCCGCTCCCAGGTGCCGTAGGACCCGGGCTGCAGGTACTGGTCGAAGTACTTGCGCAGGAGGGGAGGCACCAGGTTCAGGTCGCCCCCGGCCATGCTCACCAGCTCAGCCTCCCCGAAGTGGAAGAGGTCGGAGTCTGGGCGCGGGGCTAGATCAGGGAGACGCCGGAAGCGCTCCCTGAGGGGCTCGTAGGGGTCTGGGGGCTGGCGCATGAAGGCCGCCAGGTCGGCGTGTAGGCGGCGCATGGCCGAGCTATCGCCGAGGCTGCGGGCGTCGTCCCAGGCGAGGCCGGGGAGCCCCGTAACGGGGAAAAGGCCCCAGTAGGCGTGGCCCAGCTCGTGGGCTACATACGTGGGCTGCGCCTCCCCCAGCCCCGTGTCACCGCGATAGCCCTGGCTGGAGAACCAGCCCGGCCGCCCCTTTATCTGCGATACCTGGACCTGCCTCAGCTTATCCTGGCCAGCTGGGGTGATCCGGTAGAGGGCGCTGAAGGCGGCGATGCGGTCCCGGACCCACTGGCTTTGCCCCGGACCCGAGGTCTGGGTAGCCGCGGGAGTACGCGCCGGCGTGGCGGTGGGGATGGCGGGTTGGGGCGCGGTGGTGGGAGTGCGAGGAGGAATAGCCGTGGCGGCGGGCGGCACGGCGCGCGTGGGCGTGGGGAGGCGGGCCGGCGTAGCGGTAGGGGTGGGCGGGGGGACCGGGGTGGGCGTGCGCCGGACGAAGGGGCTGCCCGGCAGGCACCCCATCATAAGGACCGCCAGGCTCAAAGCCAGCGCCAGGCCCCGCAGCATGCCCTCTCCCAGCCCTCAGAGCGTGGATTAAGAACCGCAGTGTATCACAGCCAGGAGGCGCTATCGGCTACGGAGTCACTTGGCGGCCTGGCGAAGGGGCCGCCCTAGCTTTGCACAAGAAGTCTCGTTTTTCTCGGTCTGGCTCTCCCCAAGAATGCCATCGACTATCCCCCTAGCCCCCTTCCTGGCCAGGAAGGGGGTAATATGAAAGGGAGAGAAAGGGGGACACCCCCTTTGACCCCCGGCAGATCCCGAGCATCGGGACTCTGCACTCCACTATTCCGGCAGGATGCCCATTTGGTGCCAAGCCGGGCCGCCCTGAAAAACGTTCAGGGATGGCGCCAGTGCCATCCCTGAACGGCCTCCTCATGGGTGGGAGAGGCTAACGGCCTCTTGGCAGTGTCGTTCCCGGGACGGGCCCGGCGGGGCGACCGTCCGCTGGCCTCATGGAAGCAGCGGCGCCGGCGCGCCGGCGGTGGAGCGCCTGGGTCAGCCGCTCACGCCGTAGCGCGGTGGCGTAACGCCAAGCCGCGCTGGCCTGCAACTGCTCCCTGTCCATTAGCTGACTCCTGACGTTGAAAGGGCAAACGGCGAGGGCCGGCCTAGAATTTCCCAGTGCGCGCCTTGGGCTTGCCGCCGTTGGTGCGGCGCAGGAAGGGCGGTATGTCCACGTCGCTGAAGTCCTGGGCGGCGTTGGCCATAAGCTCCTTCAGTTGCTCGTCCCGCTTTTGTTCCTGCTTCTGG
>SHYM01000078.1 GCA_009692805.1 Dehalococcoidia bacterium
GTCAGCTTCGCCAGGGCCGCCACGGTGAACTGGCCGAAGTAGTAGTAGTTCAAGCTGCCCCCGCTGAACCAGGGGTCGTAGGGCGGCAACCAGGTGCTCTTGATGACGGCGTTCAGGTAGGCGAAGTCCATGGGCTTCTCGCCCCCTCGCCAGGGGTGCCACAGGTCTGGGTTCGCCGTGCGCAGGACCCAGAAGACGGCGAAGACGCCCAGGAAAATGGCCTGCTCGAAGAGCAGCAGCCGCCAGTGGCTGCGCAGGAAGGCATTGATATCCGAGCGGCCGCGCCAGTAGAGGGCCGCGCTGACGCCCGCCAGCAGCAGCAACGCCAGGAGCATGGTGGTGCGCGTGAAGGGCAGCCAGTGGAGGCTGGGCGGCAGCCAGGCGCCGTAGCTGAAGAGCAGTACCGCCAGCACCTTGGAGAGAAGGAACCCCCGGTCGGCTAGTCCACGGAACAGGAGCAAGCCCAGGGGCAGGAGCGCCAGACAGATAAGCTCGAAGGTCACCAGCCAGGCGCCGGTCGGGAAGCGGTTGGCCAGGCTCCCCCGCGGGAACAGGTCGGACCAGGTGCCGCCGGCCTGCTGGCGGCTGGCCTCGGTGGGCGTCAGGTGCAGCGCCGCCCCCTCGCCGGGGACTGCCCCAGCCCCCAGTATGCGCGCCCGCAGCTCGGCCGGCGTCAGGCGCTGATTATTAGCCAAGAGCAGGACCGGCGGATGGTCGTAGACGCCGAAGCTCTCGTCGGCGAAGCCTCCATTCAGCGTGAGCCAGGACGGGTGCAAACCGGCCAGCGCACCGGGAACGGGGAGTCCAGGGCGGGTGAAGGTGTCCTCGACTATGGTGATGCCCAGGAGACCGGCGTAGGAGGTCTCGGAGCGGGCTAGGGAGAAGCCGAGGTCGCCGCGGAAGAGGGCCTGATAATACTGGGAGGTGTCGGGATAGCGCCCGGGGAGGCGGGGGATCGTCCCGTAAAGACGCTGGCTGTAGAAGAGCACATAGTCCGCCTGGGAGAGCGTCGCCGCCAGGCCCTCCAGCTTCCCGGCGCCATCGGGGTCGTAGAGCGGCATCTCCAGAAGCCGATAGCGCCCGTCCAGGCCCGGCGGCCGCTCCTCCCAGTGCTCCACGGCAATGGCCGCGCCAGGCGGCACGTTCTGGTTGATCCAGCGGGCCATGGCCTGCGCCGGGTGCGGCCGGGAGTAGATGGCGGTATAGGCCAGGCCATAGAAGGAGGTGCCGGCGACCACGAGGACGGTGGCGCCGATGGCCCAGCGCCCCAGGAGGCGTCCCCGCTCCGCCGGCGTCTGCTGCCGCGCCCAAGCTCTGGCGCCCTGCAAAGCGCGGGCGGCCCATAAGACTACGATGGGCGTGAGGGGGAGCAGATAGCGCAGGAACTTGACCTGGAACGAGCCCACGATCAGGAAGTACGGCACCACCCAGGCCAGTAAGATTAGGTCGCCCTTCTCCCGGCGCACCAGGCCGCGCCAGAGGGCGCCCAGGACGCCGATACCAGCGGCGACGCCCAGCAAGGGCCCCAGGCCCCACTCCCCCCACTGGCGCAATTGATAGATGTAAGGCGCCGTGTCCACATACTGGCGGGTGTAGGGGTAATCGCGGATGCCCCGGACCATTTCGCCCTGCTCCACCACATCGCGCCAGAACTTGGGCCAGTCCAGGAAGCCATAGGGCTGGGCGAGGAAGAGCGTGGCCAGGGCAGCGGCTCCAGCCAGGGCCAGCCCCAACAGGCCCCGCCTCAGGCGGCGGGCCGTGGGGGCCCAAGCAGCGCGGGCCTCCCCCGGCTTGGTCAGGGCATAGGCGGCGTGCGCGGCGACGATGGCCACCGCCAGGGGTGCGGCGCTAACCTTGGTAGCCAGGGCGAGGCCAAAAAGGACACCGACCAGGGCCGAGGCGGCGGCCCTTCCGCTGCGCAGGACCCACCAGGAGCCCAATAGCGCGGCCACCGCCAGAAAGGTCATCTGGGTGTCCACGGCGTAGAAGTGGGAGAGCTGTAGGTGCAACACCGTCACCGTCGCCAGACCCGCCGCCAACAGCCCCACTCCCCTGCCCCACAGCCGCCAGCCGAGGACAAACACCAGGAGGACGGTCCCGGTGTCGAAGAGGGCCGAAAGCGCCCGGCCCGCCAGGCGCAGGTCGTACAGGCCGGGCGCAGTGCCGAACCAGTCCCACACCACGGCCGAGGCCTTGAGCAGATAGAGGGGGAAGGAGCCGTAGGCAAACCAGTGCGGGTTCCAGGGGGCGGCGGCGCTCCCGCAGGGATGGTAGCCCTGAGAGTAGAAGTCGGGGCTATGGCCTAGCTCGCTGGCGCACCAGAGGATAAACCGCTCATCGGGATGGAACAGGCCACCCTGGTCCCAGTTGAGCCCATAGAGGCGTAGCCCCAGGGCTAGGGCGAGGAGCAGGGCCAGGGCGATGACAGTCCAGCGCCCGGGGCTGCGCGACGGCGCCCTGTAGAGAGCGCCGACCCACTCTCGCCAGCCCCACCTTCGCCAGATTAAACGCATGGTGAGATTATTCTAGCGGCTGGGGGCGGCGGCGAACAAAGGGAGGCGCTAGAGGCCGCGGTCGGCCATGAATACGGCTAGGTCGGCCACCCGGCAGCTATAGCCCCACTCGTTGTCGTACCAGGCCACGACCTTCACCATAGTCCCGCCCATTATCATGGTCGAGGGCGCATCCACGATGGCGCTGGCTGGGGAGCCCTTGAAGTCGCTGGAGACCAGCTCCTCGTCGCAGACCTCCAGGATGCCCTTCAAGGGGCCGCCCGCCGCTTCCTTGTAGGCCTGGTTTACTGCCTCGACCGTGAGCGGGCGATCAACATCCGCCACGAAGTCCACGACGGAGACGGTGCCCGTGGGCACTCGGTAGGCCATGCCGTGGATCTTTCCCTGGAGCGCCGGGATGACCACGCCCACGACCCGCGCCGCGCCCGTGGTCGTGGGGATGATGTTCAGGGCCGCCGCGCGGGCGCGCCTGAGGTCCTCATGGACCTGGTCCAGGATGCGCTGATCGTTGGTGTAGGAGTGGATGGTGGTCATCAGCCCCCGTTGGATGCCGAAGCTGTCGTGCAGGACCTTGGCCACGGGGGCGATGCAATTGGTGGTGCAAGAGGCGTTGGAGACGATCTTGTGCTTCTTGGGGTCGTAGCGGTCTTCGTTCACACCCAGGACGATGGTGAAGTCCTCGCCCCTGGCCGGCGCCGATATGATCACCTTGCTAGCTCCGCCCTTGAGGTGGGCCCCGGCCTTATCGGCGTTGGTGAAGATACCCGTGGACTCGATGACCAACTGAGCCCCCACGCTGGCCCAGGGGATGGCCGCCGGGTCGCGCTGAGCGAAAACCTGGATACGCTGGCCGTTCACCACCAGGGCGTCGTCCTGGGCCTCCACGGTGCCGGGGAAGCGCCCGTAGTTGCTGTCGTACTTGAGCAGATGGGCGTTGGTCTTGGTGTTCGTCAGGTCGTTGACGGCCACAACCTGGAGCTTGTCGGGGTGGCGCTCCAGGATCGCCTTGAGGACCTGACGACCTATGCGCCCGAAGCCGTTGATCCCGATCCGTGTCTTGGCCATGGCGCCTCCTTCAAAGATAGGGCCTTGCGGGGGCTTGTCGCCCATCGCACCTACAGTTATCGGTTCCTGCCGAAGTTCGTCGGACACCTTACCACGCCCGCAGGACGCGGGTCAAACCCCGGCTCAGAAACGGCTCATCCAGCTGGCCTCAACGCAACGCGGAGAATGGCGCCGGCTCCACCGTCCTGACCTCGGTCTTGGCGATGTGGCTGCGCACCCGGTCGCGCATGGCTTCCCACGCTGGGCTGCCGTAGAGGACCTCGGTGCGCCGCTTGCGGTCCTCCTCGTCGGCGAAGGTGCGGACCCATATGAACTCGGTGCGGTCGGTATTGGTCCAGACGGCGGCGATGAGGATGCCGTGGGCCTTGCTCAGGGGGATGATGTCCTTCTGGAAACACGCCAGCCAGGCGTCCATCATGCCCCGGTTTATGGTGTAGATGCGCAACTCGTGGACAGCCATGTTGCATACCTCCTGTAGTTAGTGTTGTAGACTGGGAGGCTCAAAGGTGCCTTTAGGACGAATCGTCCCCTCGGCAACTGCCTGTTCCATAAGAGGCCAGAAGTCAGGAGCAGGAACAAGCGGGCAGTACTGCCCCCACACCCATTTGCCAGCAACTTTGCCGTTTCTGGCCTTAATGAAGTAGCCAAGGCGGTATTCAATATCTCCTTTGTCCTCCACCATCTCGCGCGGACGCCATACGGTGCCCTCGAAGCCAAAAAGCCGGAGACGCTCTATAACGAAGACCTTTTCAGGGTAGTTTGTCTGAACACGGAAAGTCCGGGCCTCGATTACCCATCGGTACTTGCCTTGACGCCCAATATCAACAGTCTTGAAGTAGATAGGGAGTTTTTGCTGGCTCTTCTTATCGATGAAGTCTTGCGCTGATTCGGTCGTCATCCCACCTTCCGGACCTCCCTTCGACAACTGCTCCGAAAGCGTCACCCGCGTAGCGTCTTGAAGGCCTCGTGGCCAGCGTAGAACGCGGCCGCGCCCAGCTCCTCCTCGATGCGCAGCAGGCGATTGTACTTGGCCACCCGCTCGCTCCGCGCGGGCGCCCCGGTCTTGATCTGGCCGCAGTTGGTCGCCACCGCCAGGTCGGCGATGGTGGTGTCCTCGGTCTCCCCGGAGCGGTGGCTGACCACGGTGGCGAAGCCGGCGCGCACGGCCTCCGCCATGCACTCCAGGGTCTCACTCAAGGTGCCTATCTGGTTGAGCTTGATAAGGATGGCGTTGCTGGCGGCCTCTTTGATCCCCCGGGCCAGGCGCAGGCTGTTGGTGACGTAGAGGTCGTCGCCCACGATCTGGAGACGCCCGCCGAGGCGCTGGGTCAAAAGGCGCCAGCCCTCCCAGTCGTCCTCGGCCAGGCCGTCCTCGATGCTGATGATGGGGTAGAGGGTGGACCAGCGCTCCAGGTAGTCCACCATCTGGGCGCTGGTCAGGGTCGCGCCCTCCTTGGGCAGCACGTAGCGGCCGTCGCGGAAGAGCTCGGTGGCCGCCAGGTCCAGGGCCAGATAGCAGTCGCGACCCGGGTGGTAGCCGGCCGCCTCGATGGCGGCCACCACCGCTTCCAATGCCTGCTGGTTGGTGAGGCCCGCGGGGGCAAAGCCGCCCTCGTCGCCGAGGCCGGTGGAGAGCCCGCGCCCCTTGAGCACCTTCTTCAGGGACTGATAGACCTCCGATCCCATGCGCAGGGCCTCGGCGAAGCTCTCCGCGCCTACGGGGACCACCATGAACTCCTGGAAGTCGGTGGAGTCCTCGGCGTGCACGCCGCCGTTGAGGATGTTCAGCAAGGGCACGGGCAGGGTGCGAGCGGCGACCCCGCCCACGTGCCGGTACAGGGGCACGCCCAGATAGCTGGCGGCGGCGTGGGCGACGGCCAGGGAGACCCCCAGGATGGCGTTGGCGCCCAGGCGCGCCTTGTTGAGTGTCCCATCCAGCTCGATGAGGGCCTGGTCCAGGGCCGCCTGCTCCAGAGCCGACATCCCCCGCACCCGCTTGGCGATCTCGCCTTCGACGGCGGCCACGGCCTTGCGCACGCCCCTGCCGCCGTAACGGTCGCGGTCGCCGTCCCGCAGCTCCACGGCCTCGTGGGCGCCGGTGCTGGCGCCCGAGGGGACGGCGGCGCGTCCCGTGGTGCCGTCGGACAGCACCACCTCCACCTCGATGGTGGGGGTGCCGCGGGAGTCCAGGACCTCCCTGGCATGGATAGTTTCTATGCGGTCCATCTGGTTTCCTCCGGCTGCGGGCCCACAACTGATAAACGGGGCTCTGGACCTCGCCACGGGTCGCGACTCATTGTATCTCCCCGGCGCTACTCTTCCGGGCCGCGGTTGAAGCCGTTCATGGCGGCGGCGATGCCCTCTGCCAGGAGCGTCTTGACAGCGGCCACGACCCTCTCCATCGCCTCTTGGGCGAGGCGGCGGTCGCTGGCGTTGAAGCGGCTGAGCACATGGTCCACCACGGCCTCCCGCTCCTCGACGCGGCCGATGCCGACGCGCAGGCGGGGGAACTCCTGGCTCTGGAGGGCTGCAATGATGGACTCCATGCCGTGGTGGCCGCCGGCGCTGCCACGTTCGCGGATGCGGACCGTGCCCAGGGGCAGGTCCATGTCGTCATAGATGACCAGCAGCCCCGATATGGGCACTTTGTGTTTGCGCACCAGGGCAGCCACCGCCAGGCCGCTCAGGTTCATGTAGGTCTGGGGCAGGGCCAAAATAAGTCGCTGCCCCTCCCATACGCCTTCGCCGGTGCGTGCCTGGCGCTCCTTCCGGCCCACGGGTATGCCCAGGTCGCGGGCCAGCAGCTCGACGCAATCGAACCCCACGTTGTGGCGGGTGTGGGCATAAGAGCGGCCCGGATTCCCCAGGCCGACGATGAGGCGGATGGCGGGAGCGACTTCAGCCAAGGCGGAGGCGGATGTCTTTGTCGGGATGCTGCGCCTTGGCCTCGGCGAAGCTGTCCCGCAGTAGATCGGCTAGAGCCTGGGCAACCTGCTCCACCTGGTCTTCGTCCACCAGGACAAAGCGCCGGCCCATCTCCTGCAAGACGGGAGGAGACACCACCAGCCGGCGCTCCGCCGCGAGGAGCTCCTGGAGGAAGTCCACGAGCCGGTCGTCCAGCAGCTGCACCAGGGCGGCTAGGTCGCTGCTTTGAACGACCTGGACAAACCTCTCAACCTCATCGCGGTCGGCCCGAGCGAGGACCTGACGGATGGCGCGGGCGCTGAGCCGCTCCTGTTGCTCGCGGAGCGCCCGCGTCAGCCGCTCCCGCAGCGCCATGAACTCCGGCGCCTGGGAGGGGGCGCTCAGGCTGACCCCACAC
>SHYM01000079.1 GCA_009692805.1 Dehalococcoidia bacterium
CATCCCCCTGGCCCCCTTCCTAGCCAGGAAGGGGGTGGTTTGAAAAGGAGAGAAGGGGGACACCCCCTTCAACCCCCGGCAGAGTCCCGACACGTCGGGATCTGCACTCCCTCCCGCCGCAGGCGGGCCGGCAGGAGGCCATTTTTGTGCAAAGCTTGTGCGGGGCAGGGCTACCGCGAGACTAGCCGGCGCTCACCCGCTCCACGTACCCGCCGGTGCGGGTATCGACGCGCACCGTGTCGCCGGTGTCGAGGAACATGGGGACCTGGACCACCAGGCCCGTCACCATGGTGGCGGGCTTGTTGCCCCCCGAGGCGGTGTCGCCCCGATAGGCAGGCCCGGTCTCGGCGATCTTGATGTCGACGTTGATGGGAAGTTCCACCCCGATGGGCTGTTCTTTATGGACTACGAGCTGCAGGCTCAGCCCCTCGCTCAGATAGTTGACGGCGTCGCCCAGGGTCAGCCGCTCCAGGGGGAATTGCTCGAAGCTCTGGGAGTCCATGAAGTGGAACAGGTCGCCGTCAGAGTAGAGGAACTGGGCGGTACGGCGCTCCAGGTTGGCCCTGGGCAGCCGGAGGTCGGTATGGAAGGAGCGCTCGATGACTTCGCCGCTGCGGACGTTGCGGAACTTCATCCTGATGCGGGCCTCGGAGTTGCCCTTGCCCAGCTTGAAGAGCGTGTACTCCACCACCGTGTAGAGCTTGCCCTCCAGCTCGATGGTCTGGCCCTTCTTCATCTCGCCGGTGCTGATCATCGTTACGCTCGCCCTCGACCTTCCTTATATCCGCTACGGGCCTGCACGCCGCAAGCCGTATTGTAACGCCGCACGCCGCCGACTTCTAGCGGGCGGCCAGCTCCAGCTTGGGCGCCTTGGTGATCACCTGGGCACGCCCGCCCTTCAACAACACCACGTCCTCGATGCGCACGCCGCCCCAGCCGGGCAGATAGATGCCCGGTTCCACGGTCACGGTCATGCCATTCTCTATGGTGCCCTGGAAGTTGCGGGCGAGGCGGGGGTCCTCGTGTATATAGAGCCCCACGCCATGGCCCGTGCCATGGCCGAACTTGTCGCCGTAGCCGGCCTGCTCGATCACCTGGCGGGCTAGGGCATCGCCCTGGTGGCCGGTCATGCCAGCCTCCAATGTCTCCTCGCAGGTGAGCTGGGCGCCCAGGACCAGGTCGTAGACCTTCTTGAAGGTGTCGTCGGGACGGCCTAGCAGGAGGGTGCGGGTCATGTCGGCGCAGTAGCCGTCCCAACGCGCTCCCATATCGATGACTATGGGCACCCCCTCCCGCACGGGGGTGGCATCGGGATGGTGGTGCGGCATGGCGCCGTTGGGCCCCACGCCCACGATGGTCTCGAACGCCAGGCCGTCGCTGCCCCGCTCCCGCATGTAGCGCTCCAGCTCCCAGGCCACCTGCTGCTCCGTCTGCCCCGGCGCCATCCAGGAAGAGATGTGTACCAGGGCGGCGTCGGTGAGGGCGATGGCCTGCCCCAGCGCCGCCAGCTCGCTCTCGTCCTTGACCGCGCGCAGGGACTCGACGATGCCCTCCGTGGGGAGCAATTCGACCTGCTGGGTCATCTGGCTGACGGCGTCCACCAGGCGGCGGTACTCCGCCAGGGAGGTGTGGGCGGCCTCGAAGCCCCAGCGCTTGGGGCCCAGCATGCCGGCGAGCTGGCCGAACCACCGGTCGGCGCCCCCCACCGTCTGGCGGACCTCGAAATCGGGGGCCTGCTGGGCGGCCTGCTCTACATAACGAAAGTCCGTGGATAGGATGGCTTTGTCGCGGGTGATGAGGAGCCAGCCCGACGTGCCGTGGAAGCCGCTCAGGTAGCGACGGTCCTCCGCCTGGCACACAAGTATGGCGTCCAGCCCCTGCTCCTCAAGCTTGGCGCGCAGCTTTTCCAGCCGCCGCTGGACCGGGGTCTTGCTGGGTGCATTCACGGAGGTCGTCGCCACAGTGTATCGCTCCTTCTGCCGCGAGAGATCGGTGCCTTCAGTCTACCCTAAGTGGCGCCTGTCGGAACAGAGGGAGTGCAGAGGGGCCTCCCCTCAGCCGGGGGCCAAAGGGGGTGTCCCCCTTTCTCTCCCTTTTATGTTACCCCCTTCCTGGCCAGGAAGGGGGCCAGGGGGATGGTAGAGGGCATCCCCACGGGAGAGCCAGACCGAAGAAAACGAGACTTGTGGTGCAAGGCTCCTTCGGCCGCGAGAGATCGGGGGCTGCAGGCTTCAGTTTACCCTGCCGAGGAGGGGAACGCCAGGTATGCGGCGGCCTCACTTCTCCTGGCTGAGGCCCACCAGCGCCTCCAGGGCCAGCACGTACCCCCGCCAGCCCAGCCCCACCACCTGCCCCCGTGCGATGGGTGCGATGAGGGAGCGGTGGCGGAACACCTCGCGAGCGTAGGTGTTGGACAGGTGCACCTCCACCACCGGCAGGCCGCAGCCCGCCAGGGCGTCCCGCAGCGAGACGCTGGAGTGGGTCAGGCCGCCGGGGTTGATGATGATGCCCTGGCAGGCCGGCGCCTTCTGCTGGATAGCGTCTATTAGGGCGCCCTCGTGGTTGGAGTGGAGGCACTCCACCTCCACGCCCAGGGACTTGGCCCTCTGGGCCAGGCGCCGGTTAATCTGGGCCAGGGTCGTGGAGCCGTAGATGTGGGGCTCCCGCTTGCCCAGGGTGTTCAAATTGGGCCCGTTTAGGACCAGAATCTTCATCTCTGCTCGGTGGCCTCTCCTTGGTTATCCCGCTGCGCCCGCGGGTGGGCCTTCAGGTACGTCCGCCGCGCCTGGGCCTGCGACACATGAGTATACACCTGGGTGGAGGCCAGGCTAGCATGCCCCAGCAGCTCCTGCACCACGCGCAGGTCGGCGCCCCCATCCAGGAGGTGGGTGGCGAAGGTATGGCGTAGCAAGTGGGGGTAGACGCGCCGCTCGATGCCCGCGCGCTCCCCAGAGCGGTGGACCAGGAGCTGGATAGCGCGCTGGGTCAGGCGCCCGCCGTCGCGGTTATTCAGGAACAGGGCCTCGGTCGAGCGGCGCCCCTTGGCCGCCAGCGCTGAGCGGCCTGCCTCCAGGTACTGGGCCAAAGCCCCGCGCGCCGGCCCGCCCATGAGGACTATGCGCTCCTTGGCGCCCTTGCCCCAGACCCGCGCCTCACCCGTGGGGAGGTTCAGGTCCGCCAGGTCCAGGCCCACCACCTCGCTGGCGCGCAGGCCGCTGGCGTAAAGGAGCTCGAGCAGCGCCCGGTCGCGCAGGGCGCCCGGCGTCTCGCCCTGCCCGGCCTCCAGGAGGCGCTTCGCCTCCTCCTGCGTGAGGAAGGAAGGGATCCGCAGTCCCAGCTTGGGGGCGGCCTGGGACTCCAGGGGGTTCGTCTCAATGCGGCCCTGCTGCGCCAGGAAGCGGTAGAAGGAGCGCAGGGCGCTGAGCATGCGGGCCACGCTGCGCCGGCTGCGGATGGGGGGCTGCCGCCTGAATTGGAGCCACTCCAGATAGGCCAGCACCAGCCCGCGGTTGGCCGCGCCCAGGTCGCCGCCCAGGGTTGGGCTCGCGTAGGCCAGGAACTCCTGGATATCCCGCCGGTAGTTGCGCAGGGTGAATGCAGAACGGCCCCGCTGGTGGCGCAGGTAGCTCAGAAAGGCATGCAGCGGCTGATTGGAGGTGGTGGCGATGAGCTGCGCCGCCAGATCATCCTCGCTCGAGCGGTCGACGTTGTAACGCGCCATGACACCAGCAAGCTAGGCAGGCGGTAATTCGCGTCGGCCAGCGGCCTGCCCAACTAAAACCCATTCTCGAACCAGGTTCAACAAAAGTCAAGGGTTGGGTGGGCAACTTGGTGCCTTCGCCCAAGGAAGTTGCGTCGGCCCGAATTGTGTGCTACTACGCTGGCGTTACCTTCTCGCTGGACCCAGTGGGTCCAAATAGAGAAGTGGACCCTCAGGGTCCACTGAAGGGAGACAAGTATGTTTGACAGTTCTTGACGCGTCCGTCTTTGGCGGACGTTTTTTCGTGTCCATTGCACGTCGGCGGAAGAAAATGTGGTCCTACAGGACCAAGAAGAGCGGGTCCAACGTTGCTGACCTTCGGGCAAGCCCGATTCACGGGATCAAGCCTCTCAGTGACCTGCCTCAGCTCATCGATATGGATGCGATCGAGGTTGACGATACCAATCCCGGTGCCATGACTGAGTCGCTACGCTTTACCAGACGAGACCCGGCTATCCGTGACTCCTACGACATCATCGGCGGAATCGTCTATCCGCTGGTGGTGTGCGAGCACGAGGACCCTGAGAAGCGGGCTCGCCGGATTTACGTCATCTGCGATGGTCACGGCCGGCAGCGCCAGGCGAAGGCTCGCGGGCAAGCGCAAATCTGGGCCATTATCTATCCGGTGCTCAACCTGGAGCAGAGGATCTGCCTGCGGCAGACGCTGGGAGCTGCGCAGGAGCCCTTCGACGCTGTTTCGGTGATGAAGGGCCTTGAACTCCTGGCTAAGCAGCGTGGGCTGAACCCCCACGACGAGGCGGACGTTGAGGTTCTGTTGCGGGACCTTCCTGAGAAGGTGCAGAAGTACAAGAAAGACGTGTTGATGCTGACTCGGTGGGACCTCGACAGCGCCGCCTTGCTGGGCGAGTCCTACAAGAAGAATTCGAACGTGATCGGGCTGGATAAGGTTCGGGACTTGACCAAGATCGTTGACGCCGTGGCTGATCGTCATCCGTTGCTCTACACCGAGATGGGTGGGGATCAGGGGATGACCAAGCGGCTTGCCAAGATGTACGTAGGAAAGAAGTTCTCCACTGCGAGCCGGAGCCAGGAAGCCATCCGGAAGGTGGCGAGCGCGGTTAAGGAGCTCGACCAGGACGACCCTCTGGTGAAGCGGTTCTTTGTCGAAGAACTTGACCATGCGATGCTGACTCCGTACGCCAAGACGAGGGCTGCGGCTCCGAGGGACATCAGGGAGCTGTGCCAGGAGCTGGCCAGGCTTCTGGTGGTCGCTAACCCTGCGGAGCTTGATGAGGGGGAGCGACGGGGACTAGCGGCGCTGAATACCCTCATTGGGAGTCTTCTTAAGTAGCTGACGACGGGTCCCTGTATAGGACCATAGGTCCTCCAAGGGGCCTTTCTGAAGGGGAAGGGGGATGGGGTGGCTTCACCCCATCCCCCTCGCTTCAAAGACTTTAAGGAGTCGTTTTTACTGTTACGTATCCTACGCCATGGTCTTGTGCTCTACCCTATCCCCAGGGCGATGTCCCGCCGGTAGTGGACGCCCTCGAAATTGACCCACCCCGCGTTTTTGTAGACCTTGGCCCGCGCTTCCGCGACGGTGGCCCCTCGGCCGACAATAGTCAGCGCCCGGCCGCCCGAGGTGTAGGGCACCAGCTCCTGGTAGTAGTCCCGATGCGCCTCCTCCCGCGGCCGCTCCAGCGCCGTGCCCCCGTGAAACACCGTGACATCCTGGTCCACGTTCCTGATACCGGTGACCAGCTTGCCCGTCTGATAGTCGCCCGGATAGCCGCCCGAGGCCAGCACCACCGCCACCGCTGCCTGCTCGCTCACCTGTGGCGGACTCACCGCCACCAGCCTCCCGGTGGCCGTCGCCAGCAACAGCTCCAGCAGGTCGCCCTCCAGCCGAGGCAGGATCACCTGCGTCTCGGGATCGCCGAAGCGACAGTTGAACTCCACCACTTTCGGCCCCGTTGAAGTTATCATCAGACCAGGGTAGATCAGCCCCCGGTAGGGCCTGCCCTCCTTGACCAGGGCACGGGCGATGGGGACGGTGATCAGCCGGTGGGCTTGCTCCTCCTGCTCGGCGGTGAACCAGACTGGGGGGCTGTAGGCGCCCATGCCCCCGGTGTTCGGCCCACGGTCGCCGTCGGAGACACGCTTGTAGTCGCAGGCGCTGGGCAGGGGGACCACCGTCTCGCCGTCCACCAGGGCGTGCAGCGAGACCTCGCGGCCCACCAGGCACTCCTCGATCAGCACCCGCTCGCCCGCCGGCCCCAGCAGCTTGCGCCGCATCAGGTCGAATAGGGCCTGCTTCGCCTCCGCGATGGTGGCGGCCACGGTGACGCCCTTGCCCGCCGCCAGGCCGTCGGCCTTGACCACGATGGGCGCTCCCTTGCGCTCCACGTAGTCCACCGCCTGGTCGTAGGAGGTGAACACCGCGTATTCAGGGATCGGGATGCCGTAGCTGCGGCAAAGGTCGCGGGCGAAGGTCTTCGAGCCCTCGATCTCCGCCGCCGCCCGCGAGGGCCCGAAGACGGCCTGCCCCCTCGAACTGAACAGGTCGGCGAGGCCCGCCACCAGGGCCGCCTCTGGCCCCACCACGGTGAGATCAATGCGGTGTTCCTGGGCAGCGCGGGACAGGTCCTCTATATCCTCAGCCCGGAGAGCCAGGTTGGTCCCCAGGGAGGCCATGCCGCCATTGCCCGGGGCAAAGAACAGCCGCGGACGTTGGGGGCTCTGGGCCAGCTTCCAGCCCAGGGCATGCTCCCGAGCGCCGGAGCCCACCACCAGCACATTCACGGACTAGCCTCCCGTGGCCCTGCATGAGTATGCCCGCGACCATCCCCCTGGCCCCCTTCCTAGCCAGGAAGGGGGTAGTCTGAAAGGGAGAGCGGGGGGCACCCCTTTGACCCCCGGCAAAGTCCCGACACGTCGGGATCTGCATGCCCTCCGGCCACAGGCGGGCCGGCAGGATGCCCTTTTTGTGCAAATCTGGGGAGCAGGCCGAATTTCGGTCTGGACGGGCGCTATTGTACCAGCTTCACCCAGGGACATCGAGGGCCGAAGGCCGCGTGTAAGCGTCGGTCGGCCGTCCATAGTTCGCAGCCCTGGATCTGGGCCAGCGCCACATACTGGGCGTCGTAGGCCTGGGGCCGGC
>SHYM01000080.1 GCA_009692805.1 Dehalococcoidia bacterium
GGCGGGGACCACGGCCGCCCAGGACCCCAGCCTGAGGGCCATGGTGGACGCCAAGACCAAGGTGGTGACCATCGTGGGCAAAAGCTGGGACCTGCACGTCACCGACATCCTGGAGACGACCCTGGAAGAGAAACAGAGCATGATCGCCGACTCGGTGGCCTTCCTGAAGTCCCGCGGCCGCCTGGTCTTCTTCGACGCCGAGCACTACTTCGACGGGTTCAAGGGCAACCCCGACTACGCCCTCAACACCATCAAGGCGGCGGCCCGAGCGGGCGCCGACCGCATCATCCTGTGCGACACCAACGGCGGGGTAATGCCGAAGGAGCTGCAGGCGGCTATCAGGGCGGCGCGGGCCGCGGTCCCCACCGCCCTGGGCATTCACGTCCACAGCGACACCGAGCTGGCCGTGGCCAACTCCGTCTTGGCCATGGAGGAGGGTGCGTCCAGGTCCAGGGCTGCATCAACGGCTACGGCGAACGCTGCGGCAACGCCAACCTGTGCTCCTTGATACTGAACCTGCAGCTCAAGCTGGGCTACGACTGTCTGCCGCCCGAAAAACTGACGAAGCTCAAGGAAGTGGCCCACTTCGTCAGCGAGACCGCCAACCTGATCCCCGACCCCCACCAGCCCTACTATCAGGCAAGGGCAACATCGTCTACAAGGCCGAAGAGCTGGGCCTTACCCACCTGCTCCAGGGCGACCTGGCGCGGGAGATCGCCCAGCGCATCAAGGAGATGGAGAGCCGCGGCTACCAGTTTGAGGGGGCCGAGGCCTCCTTCGAGCTCCTCCTCCGTCGCGCCCAGAAGGACTATCGCCCCGCCTTCGAGGTCATAGACTTCAGCGCCGGAGTGGAGAAGCGCCAGTTTGAGGCGCCGGAGCCCGCGGGCGACACCATCTCCTCCCGCGGCACCGTGAAGCTGCGGGTGGCGGGGGAGGAGATGCTCATGGCGGGCGAAGGGAACGGCCCCGTAAACGCCCTGGACGCTGCCCTGCGCAAGGCCCTGAACCACTTCTACCCCAGCCTGGCCGTGGTCCACCTGACCGACTACAAGGTGCGCATCCTGGACGAGGCGGCGGGGACCGCCGCCTGGGTGCGGGTCCTCATCGAGTCCAGCGATGGCCAGCAGGAGTGGACCACCGTGGGCGCCTCCCAGAATATCATCGAGGCTAGCTGGACCGCCCTGACGGACAGCCTGGAGTACTGGCTGGCGCGTCGCCAGGCGCTCTAGTCCACATACTGCTCTCCCCTGGAGGGGCCTTGCACCAAAGGTCTCGTTTTCTTCGGGCTGGCTCTCCTTTGAGGATGCCCTCGACCATCCCCCTGGCCCCCTTCCTGGCCAGGAAGGGGGGCACCCCCTTTGGCCCCCGGCAGAGGGGAGGGCCCTCTGCACTCCCTCTGTTACTGGCAGGAACCACTTTTGTGTGCAAGGCTCCCTGGGGGAGAGGCGAAGGACGAGCGGAACACAAGGCCGTTCGTGGTGAGCCTGTCGAACCACCGGGCAGGTGCCATCAGTTCGGGGCTTTGAGAAGGTTGGGATGAGGGGGGGACTTCACCCTCACCCTGCCTCTCCCTTCAAGGAAGAGGGTTGCCTGGGAAGGGTCAACGATGCAGCTACGGCTGGCCTATGGGCGCGAGGGGCTCCTGATAGAGGTGCCCGCCGAGCGCACTACCGTCCTCGAGCCGCGCTACTCCCCTGCCCTCCCGGAGCCCCTGGCTGCCCTCCGCGCCGCGCTGCGCTCACCCCTGGGCGCAGCCCCCCTGCGCCAGCTGGCCCGGCCGGGCCAGCGCGTCGCCATCTCCGTGTGCGACGTGACCCGGCCTGCCCCACGCCGCGCCGTCCTGGTCGCCATGTTCGAGGAGCTGGAAGGGGTGCGGCCCCAGGACATCGTCATCCTCATCGCCACCGGCACGCACCGCGCCAACACGCGGTCGGAGCTGGAGGAGATGCTGGGCCCCGACATCCTCGCGCGGTATCGGGTGGTGAACCATGACGCCCGCGAGCGCGGCTCCCTGGCGGACCTAGGCCTCACCGGCACGGGCGTACCGGTGCTGTTGAACCGGGAGTGGACGCAAGCGGACCTGCGCCTGACCACGGGGGTGGTCGAGCCCCATTTCTTCGCCGGCTTCAGCGGCGGGCCCAAGATGGTGGCCCCCGGCCTGGCCGGCCTGGACACGGTGCTGGCCCTGCACGACGCGGCCCACATCGGACACCCCCGCGCGACCTGGGGCATCACGGAAGGGAACCCCGTCCACGACGATGTCAGGGAGATAGCGCGTACCACGGGGGTACATTTCACCCTCGACGTCACCCTCAACGACCGCCAGGAGATAACCGGCGTCTTCGCCGGGGATCTCTTCGCCGCCCACGCGGCTGCCTGCGCCGCCGCCCGCGCCGCCGCCATGCAGCCGGTGGCTGGGCCTTTTGAGGTGGTGATCACCAGCAACTCGGGCTATCCCCTGGACCAGAACCTCTACCAGGCGGTGAAGGGGATGTCGGCGGCGGCCCAGGTGGTGAAGCCGGGAGGTGTCATCATCTGCGCCGCGGAGTGCCAGGACGGACTCCCCGCCCACGGCTCCTACGCCCGAATCCTGGCTTGCCAGCCCTCTCCCCAGGCGCTGCTGGCGATGATCGGCACAGCGGGCTACTCCGAGCCGGACCAGTGGCAGGTCCAGGTCCAGGCCAGGATTCAGATGAAGGCGCGTGTCATGCTGAAGGCGGGCCGCCTTAGCGCCGCGCAGGTCCGGGCCGCAAAACTGGAGCCGGTGGAAGACGTCGCGGAGGCGGCGCGAGAGGCCCTGGCCGCAGCCGGCCCGGAGGCGCGGCTGTGCGTGCTTCCCGATGGCCCCAAGACCATCCCCTACCTGGCCTGAAGACCCGAGGGGCCTCGCACAAAAATGGCATCCTACCGGAATAGAGGGAGTTAGAGGGGCAAAGCCCGGAGCCTGCCCTGAGTCCGCCGCAGGCGGGCGAAGGGCCGGGGGCTAAAGGGGGCGTCCCCCTTTCTTTCCCTTTCAGACTGCCCCCTTCCTGCCAGGAAGGGGGCCAGGGGGATGGTCGCCGGCTTCCTCAGGGGAGAGCCAGATCGAGAAAAAAGAGGCCTTCTGTGCAAGGCTCTCCCCGAGCCTACTCGCGGCGCAGCGCCTCAATGGGGTCCAGCCTAGAGGCGCGGGAGGCGGGATAGATGCCGAAGAAGAGGCCGATGGCCAGGGAGACACCCACCGCCAGGAACACGATGTCCGGCGACACCACCGAAGGCAGCCGTTGTCCACTCAATGTTATATGGCTGACCCCGCGGGCGAGCCCCCAGCCCAGGGCTACCCCCAAACAGCCGCCCAGGGCGCTCAGCACCACCGCCTCCACCAGGAACTGGGACAGGATATGGCGGCGCCTGGCCCCCACCGCCTTGCGGATGCCGATCTCGCGGGTGCGCTCCGCCACCGAGACCAGCATGATGTTCATGATGCCGATCCCACCTACCAACAAGGAGACAGCGGCGATGGCCCCCAGGAAGATCGTCAGGGTGTTGGCCACCTGGGTGCGCGCCGCCACCAAGTCGTCCTGGGTGGTGAGGTTGAAGTCGTCCTCGGCGCCCGGGGCTATCCGGTGCCGCTCGCGCAGGATGGCGCTCACCTGTTCCTTGGCCGCCGTCAGCAGGTCGGCGTCCGAGGCTTGAACGTTGACGAGCTGCACGTTTCTGGCCCCCTGGCTGGTGCGAGAGACCTGAAGCCGGCTGAGCATGGTGGTGATGGGCACCACCACCGTATCGTCCTGGGTGCCGAAACCGGTGCCGCCCAGGCGCTTCAGCACCCCGACCACCCGGAACGGCCGCTGGTTGATGCGGAGGCTCTGGCCGATGGGGTTCATCTCCGGGAAAAGCGTCTGGGCGATGTTGGCCCCCAGGACCGCCACCAGGGAACGGCCCTGCACCTGCTGGTCGACGATAAACTCCCCCTCAACGACGGTGTAGCCGCGGACCCCTTCGTAGGCGGGCGTCACGCCGAGGAGGCGGGCGCGGGTGTTGGTGCCTCCGAAGGCCACCTGCCCGAACCCCTGGGACTCAGGGGCAACCGCCAGGACAGCCGGGGCCAGCTGGAAATCGGCCAAGGCCGAGGCGTCGTCCAAAGTCAGGGTGGCGGCTGAGCCCACCTCCTGGCGCACGCCAGCCTGGACCGCCTGCCCCGCGCGCACGAAGATCAGGTTGGTGCCGATGCCCTCTATCTGACTGGTGATGGCGGCCTGCGCCCCTTTCCCGATGGACATGACGGCGATCACGGCGCCGATGCCGATGACGATGCCTAGCAGCGTCAGGAAGGAGCGGGTCTTGTTGGAGTTGAGCGCCTTGAGAGCCAGGCCCACGTTGGTCCAAAGGTTCACGGCCCGCCTCCTGACACCGCCTGCCTCCGTTCAGTTACCAGGCGATCGCCCACCAGCTCCCCGTCCCTGATCAGGAGCACCCGTTGCGTGAAGGCAGCGATGTCCGCCTCGTGGGTCACCAGCACCACGGTGATGCCCTCGCGGCCTAGCCCTTGAAACAGGGCCATCACCTCCTCGCTCGTTTTGGTGTCGAGGTTGCCGGTCGGCTCGTCGGCCAGGATGAGAGACGGGCGGTTGATAAGGGCCCGCGCGATCGCCACCCGCTGTTGCTCGCCGCCCGACAGTTGGTTCGGATGATGTTTGGCGCGCTCCCGCAGCCCCACCCGGTCGAGCGCCTCCAAGGCCCTTTTGGTGCGGTCGTTGCCGCCGCAGTAGACCAGTGGGAGCTCAACGTTCTCCAGCGCGGAGGTCCTGGACAGGAGATTGTAGGACTGGAAGACGAAGCCGATCTTTTGGTTTCGGATCGCCGCCAGCTGGTCTTCAGAAAGGCGCGCCACGTCCTGATTGTCGATAGTGTAGGTGCCGGCGCTGGGACGGTCGAGACAGCCCAGCAGATTCATCAGCGTAGACTTGCCGGAGCCCGACGGCCCCATGATAGCCACCATCTCGCCGTCGGCGATGGTGAACGATACGCCCTTGAGGGCCTCGACCTCGATCCCCTCCATCTTGTAAACTTTCCGCAGGTCTTTGACTTCAATCATGGTCTCAGCGTCCGCCGCCTCCACCGGGTCCCCCTCCGCCGAAGCCGCCTCCACCGGGGATTCCCAGGCCTCCGGGCGGGCCGCCTGGGCCACCTGGGAAGCCTCCAGGGGTCGCGCCCGCCCCCTGGGTCGAGCGGGCGCCGCCCGCCACCACCACCTGCTCCCCCGCCTTGAGGCCGGAGACGATCTCCACCTGAGTCTCGTTGGCGGCGCCCACCTGCACCTGACGCTCTTCGATCTTACCGTCCAGCTTCCCCTCCACCGCCACCCGGACGGAGCGAACGCCAGCCTGGTTCCGCACGGCCCGGACGGGGACTAGGAGGACGTTGTCCTTGCTGCTGACAATGATGGCAGCCTGGGCGGTCATCCCCTCGCGCAGGGTCACCTGCCGCTGCCCGCGGAGGGTCAGGGTGAACCGGTAGCTGACCACGCCCTGCTGAGTGGTGCCGAGGGTAGCGACGGCGCTCACCTGCCCCAGCAGCCGGGCGCTGGGCAGCGCCTCCAGGGTGATGGAGGCAGGCTGGCCCGCCTGTATCTGGGCCACATCTATCTCATCCACCTGGGCCTGAATCTCCACGGCGCTGGGGTCCACCACCGCCACCGCCACCGTGCTCGCCCCGACGCTCTGGCCGGCGATGACCGGCACATCCGATACTACGCCGTCGTAGGGAGCGACGATGGTGGCCTTGGCCAGGTTCGCCTGGGCGTCGGACAGGGCTTTCTTGGCGCCGTCCACATCGCTCTGGCGCAGGAGCAGGACGAGGGGGTCAGGGCCCCTCGTCAAGGTGGCCAGGTCGTCCTGGAGTTGGAGGAGGGTGGCCTGGGCGCTCTGTAGCGCCGCCTGCCTGACCGCTGCATCGGGGGCGTCAGGCCCGCCCTTCATGGCCGCCAGGTCGTCCTGGGCCTTGAGGAGGGTCGCCTGGGCGCTTTGAGAGGCGCCGGCCTTGGCCGCGACGTCCAGGGAGTCGGCGCCCTTTTTGACTAGGGCCAGGTCGTCCTGGGCCCGCTGGAGCGCGGACTGGGCAGTTTGGAGGGAGCTGGTCTTGGCCTCCACATCAACGGCATCGGGGCCCTTCAACATCGTCTGCAGCTGCGTCTGGGCCGCGACCAGCGTCGTAGTCAGGGTTTGCCGCTGGGTGTTGAGGGTGGTAAGGTCGGCGCCCACAAAACCCAGGGTGAGGGATCGCGTGAGGTTGTCCAGACCGGCCTGCAGGCTAAGGATAATGGCGCGCTGGCCGGCGATATCGTCCGCGGTGTAGGGGACCAGCGCTTTGTCCAGATTGGTCTGCGCCGCGGTGACAGCCACCTTGGCGCTTCGGGCGGCGGCCTCGGCCTTGGCCACGTCGGCCGCACCGTAGGGCGCCTTGGCCTTGTCCAGGGCATTCTGGGCGCTCTGCAGGCCGGCTTGAGCGCTGGTTAGCGCGGCCTCGGCCTTGGCCACGTCGGCGGCGGTGTAGGGCGCCTTGGCTTTGTCGAAGGCGTTCTGGGCGCTGGCTACCGCCGCCTCCGCCTTGGCCAGGTCTGCCGCCGAGGTCACCCGGGCTTTCTCCAGGATGTCCTGGACGTTGGCAAGGGTGGTCTTGGCCTTGGCCACCCCGAACTCCAGGTCTTGGGTGTACAGCTTGGCCAGGACCTGGCCTTTCGTCACGGCCTGTCCCCACTTCACCCCCACCGACTCTACCGTGCCGGCGCTGCCGAAGGTGAGGCCCTGTTTCGCCGTCAGGACCACGCTCCCGGTGGCGTTAATAGAGGTGCGCAGGGCACCGATGCGGGCTTCCACGAGCTGGGCGTTGGCGGCCGTC
>SHYM01000005.1 GCA_009692805.1 Dehalococcoidia bacterium
CTCTTCGCCATCAGCCAGGCCGCCCGCCTGGCGGGCCTGCACGCCCAGACCCTCCGCCACTACGAGCGGGCGGGGCTCATCTCACCGCGCCGCTCCGCGGGGAGATTGCGGTTTTATTCGGCCCGCGACATCGAGCAGGCGCGCCGCATCCGGGGCCTGATGGAGGACCTGGGGGTCAATCTGGCGGGCGTGGAGGTGATCCTGCGCCTGCGGGAGCGCATCAACGCCCTGGAGGGGCAAGTTGGGCGGCTTGGCAAGCGGAGGCGCTAGGGGGTTCCATGGGGGCTTCCGGCCTGGAGATCGCCCGGGGCACTTTGCAGGTTGAAGGGCTCAGCGTGGCTTACCTGGCGGCGGGGCCCCTGGACGCGGCCCTCCCGTCGGTAGTGCTGGTCCACGGCTTGGGGGCCGCGAAGTCTTGGTGGCGCCACACTATTCCCGCCCTGGCTGCCAGGTTTCGCGTCTATGCCCTCGACCTACCAGCCCATGGAGAAAGCGCCGTCCCCCAGGCTGTGCCGGACGCCGGTTTCGGCGCGCGCTTTCTGCTAGCCGCCCTCGACGCTTTGGGCCTCCCCCGGGCGGCCCTGGTGGGCCAATCGCTGGGCGGCTATATAGCTCTCCAGGTCGCCATCCAGGCGCGCCAGCGGGTCTCGCGCTTGGTCCTGGTAGACAGCGCGGGCCTGGGTCGAGACCTGAACTGGCTGTTGAGGGTAGCGACTCTCCCTGGGTGGGGGGAGCTGCTGCTGGGCGTCCTGGGCCGCTACCGCTGGGAGATCCGGCGGGAGTACGGCGCTCTCTTTCACGACCCCTCCGTCTTGACGGAAGAGATGGCGGAGGAGATCAAGGCCAATCGCGACCGCCCGCGGGCCTCCGCCGTGCTGCTGGCGATGCTGCGGCGCGGTGTCACCTGGCGGGGGGTGAAACGCAGCGTCCTGTTGCTGGACCAGCTGTCCCAGGTCCGGGCGCCGGCCCTCATGATCTGGGGCGATGGAGACCCCCTCTTCCCCCTCTCCCATGCTCGGAGCGCCCAGGAGGGGATGCCCGGCAGCCGCCTGGAGGTCTTCGCCGCCTGCGGCCACTGCCCCCAGTTGGAATACCCGGAGCGCTTCAATCGTTCGGTGACGGACTTCCTTGCTCGGCCCGCGCCCCTTGACGCCTAGCGGCCCTCTCTCTAGGCTAGGCGTAAGCCCCACCGCTCTTTAGGTCACTGGGGCTAGGCGATGCCTCGGCCGGCGGTTGTTGGGGCGGGTGCGGGATGGTTGATACTTCTGAGACCTCTAGGGGAAGGTTGCGCCGGGAGTTGCTCCTGGGTACTCGTTTCTTACTCTCCGCAGACCAGCGGTTAGGGACCCTCCGCAACCTGCCGCGGCTGCTCCTAATCGTCGCGGTAGTGGGCCTGGTTATCGGCTCCTACTTCTTCCGGGGCGAGATCGCCGCCCAGGCCAGCGAAGAATCCCTGCGGAAGCTGGGCTACCTGCCGGTGTTCCGCATCTCCCTCATGAGCAGCGCCAGCGTGCTCCTGCCCCTGCCGGGCGCGGCCGTCATCTTCCTGGGCGGGGCGCTCCTCGTGCCGCTGTTTGTAGGGCTGGTCGCGGGGGCTGGCGAGGCCCTCGGCGAGCTCGTCGGCTACGGCGCTGGCTACGGCGCGGGCGCGGTGGTTGAGCGCGGCCGCCGCTACCCGGTGGTCGCGGGCTGGATGCGCCGCCACGGCATGGCGCGGGCGCCCTGCGGTTCCCGCTTGGTCGCTTCCTGCTGGTCGTCCTGGCAGGCAAGGTCATTAGGGGGACAGGCTTGGCGCTGGCGGAGTCTGGGGCGCGCGCAGCGTCGCTGATTGGCTGGAGCCCATCATGCGGCGGCTCATGGAGTAATGCATGGCGGAGCTGGTGGGCGCTGTGGTCCCCGCTGGGGGTAGCGGGCGCCGGATGGAGGGCCGCGATAAGACGTTCGCGCCCCTCCTGGGGGTACCCCTGGTGGCCTATGCGGTAGAGGCCTTGCTAGCCTGTCCTCTGGTGGCCTGCGTGGTGCTGGTGCTTCCGCCGAGTTCGCTGGGCGCTGGCGAGGCCCTCTCCCGCGCCCGGGCCTGGGGGCCCCGCGTGCGCCTGTGCCGCGGCGGAGCGCGCCGCCAGGACTCGGTGCGCCTGGGGGTGCAAGCCCTGGGCCCTTGCGATTGGGTGGTGGTCCACGATGGCGCGCGCCCCTGTCTGACCGCGGAGCTGGTCGCCGCCGGGCTGCAGGCCGCCCGGGAGACAGGCGCTGCCATCGCCGCTATCCCCCTGAACGACACGGTCAAGGAGGTGGACCAGGCGGGCACGGTGGTGCGCACCCCCCCGCGCGCGGCGCTGCGGGCGGCCCAGACCCCCCAGGTGTTTCGCTATGATCTGTTGTTGGAGGCCCACCGCCGGGCAGCCGCCGACGTGACCGACGATGCGGCGCTGGTGGAGGCCATCGGCGGCCGCGTGCGCACCTTCCTCGGCGACTCTGATAACATAAAGGTCACCGTGCCTGCCGACCTGGCCCTGGCGGAGGCGGTCTTGCGCCGACGGGCCCAGAGCCTCGCCCAGAGACCTGGTGGCTAGCGAACCAACAAGGAGGGCCCATGAGCCCGGTCATTATCAGGCAAGCCACAATCAAGCGGCCAGTCGACGAGGTATGGGACGCCTTGGTCAACGCCCGCAGCATCGCGGCTTGGCAGGGCGGCGGCAAGGCCAGGAGCGACGCCCGCGTGGGTGGCCGCTACGCTATCTTCGATGGCGCCACCACGGGCCGGTATCTCACGGTCCAGCGGCCGACGCGCCTCGCCTAGTCCTGGCGGCAGGACAACTGGGACACCGCCTGGCCTGATTCGGTGGTGAGCTGGCGCCTGGAGGCCACAAGCGGGGCGACCGTCGTGCGGCTGCGCCATCGGGGCCTGCCCAACCAAGCGGAGTTCGAGGGCCACGCCCAGGGCTGGCGCGAGTACTTCCTGGCGCCGATGAAAGCGTGGCTGGAGTCGCGGCCGCGCCGGGCGAAGCGGGACGGCGGCCCGCGGACGGGACGCCGCGCCACTAAATAGACCAGACCAGTGGGGAGACGATGGTGCAGCGGGTTGGCTTTGGCTACGATGTCCACCGCTTCGTCGGCGGGCGCCGCCTGGTGCTGGGCGGCATCGAGATTCCCCACGAGTTGGGGCTCCACGGCTTTAGCGACGCCGACGTGGTTACGCATGCCGTCATCGACGCGCTCCTGGGCGCTGCCGCTCTGGGCGACATCGGCAGCCACTTCCCATCCTCCGATCCCCAGTACGAGGGCATCTCCAGCCTGGAGCTGCTGCGACGGACGGCCAAGCTGCTTGAACAAGAGGGCTGGGTGCCCGTCAACGTCGATGTAACGGCGGTCCTGGAGCGGCCGCGGCTGGCCCCCTTCGCCGAGCGGATGCGCTCCTCCCTTGCGAAGGCCCTCGGCGCGGCCAAGGACCAGGTTAGCGTGAAGGCCAAGACCACGGACGGGCTGGGCTTCAGCGGCCGCGGAGAAGGGATCGCGGCCTACGCGGTGGCGATGGTGGAGCGCCCTTAGCCCTCGGCGAGGGAGGCTCCCTCTGCACTCCCTGGCAACCAGGGCACTCATTACGATGCCCCATGAGTATGCGCGCGACCATCCCCCTGGCCCCCTTCCTAGCCAGGAAGGCGGTAGTCTCAAAGGGAAAGAATCCCGAGGGTCGGGACTTCGACCCCCGGCAGAGTCCCGACACGTCGGGATCTGCACTCCCTCTTTTCATCACCCTGTTAGCCTCGTTTGGGGTATACTAAGAACGCTCATGAGCAGCCGGCGGTTTCTCCTCCGAAAGTTGTGCTGTTGCACATGTCCCTAGGGGCAGGTCCCAGGGGTCCTGTCCCGTGCCCGTTTTAGCCCCGTTCAGGAGGAGCCGATGTTCCGGCTGTGGCGTAGCCTAAGACGCGATATTGGGGTCTGCTTCGAGCGCGATCCCGCGTGCGTGAGCACCCTGGAGGTGCTCCTGGTCTACCCAGGCTTCCAGGCCCGCGAGCTCCATCGCCTGGCGCACACCCTCTGCCGCTGGCGCATCCCCCTCCTCCCCCGGCTCATCTCCCACTTCAGTCGCTTCGTGACGGGGATCGAGATCCATCCGGGCGCGCAGATCGGCGAGGGGTTCTTCATCGACCATGGCATGGGGGTGGTCATCGGGGAGACCACCATCATCGGGGATAACTGCACCCTCTATCAGGGCGTGACCCTGGGGGGGACCAGCCACCTGCGCACCAAGCGCCACCCCACGCTGGGCAATAACGTCATCGTGGGCGCCGGCGCGGGCATCATCGGCGCCGTCAGCATCGGCGACAACGTGAAGGTGGGCGCCGGCTCTGTAGTCGTAACCGATGTCCCCAGCAACGCCACCGTGGTGGGCGTGCCCGGCCGCGCCGTCGCCGTGCGCAACCCCGATACGGGCACTATCGAGTTCCTGCCCGACCCCGAGTGGGACACCATCGAGGCCCTGAGCGGGCGGGTTAAGGAGCTGGAGCAGCGACTCCTGCTATTGGAGGCCAATGGCAGGGGCGGCATCCCGCAGAGTCATGGGGCTCCGGCGTCTGGCGAGGCCCTCCCCCAGCAGCCCCGGCCGGAGCGTGGCTGATGCGCCTTACCAACACCCTCAGCGGCCAGAAGGAGGAGCTCGTCCCCCGGGGAGACAGCGTCACCCTCTACGTCTGCGGCGTGACCCCCTACGACGACGTGCACGTCGGCCACGCCATGAGCTACATCATCTTCGACGCGCTGCGCCGCTATCTGGAGCACCGCGGACACAAGGTCAGGCACGTCCAGAACTTCACCGACATCGACGACAAGATGATCGCCCGCGCCGCCCAGCGCGGCGTGCCCGTCGCCGACCTCGCCCGGCATTACATCGCCGCCTATTTCCAGGATATGGACAGCCTCAATATCCAGCGGGCCCACCTCTATCCCCTGGCCACGGAGGAGGTCCCCCACATCCTGGAGCTCATCGGGCGTCTGGTCCAGAAGGGCTACGCCTACCAGACACCCGACGGGGTCTACTTCAGGGTGCAGCGTTCCCCGGAGTACGGCAAGCTCTCCCACCGCACCCTCGAGGGGATGATGGCGGGCGCTCGCGTGAAGGTGGACGAGGCCAAAGAGCACCCCATGGACTTCGCCCTCTGGAAGGCCGCCAAGCCCGGCGAGCCCTCCTGGGAGAGCCCCTGGGGCCCCGGCCGCCCCGGCTGGCACATCGAGTGCTCCGCCATGGCCACCAAGTACCTGGGCGCGCCCCTGGACATCCACGGCGGCGGCCCCGACCTCATCTTCCCCCATCACGAGAACGAGATCGCCCAGTCGGAGGCGGTCGGCGCGGCGCCCTTCGCGCGCTGCTGGGTGCACCATGGAATGCTCCAGATTTCGGGCGAGAAGATGAGCAAGAGCCTGGGCAACATGGTGAACGTCAAGGAGCTGCGGCGTCGCTTCAGCGCCGACGCTCTGCGGCTCTTCGTTTTGTCCTCTCATTACCGCAGCCCGCTGACCTTCAGCGACGAGGGGCTGGTCGCCTCCGAGCGCGGCGCGGAGCGCCTCCGCCACGCCGCCCAGCCCGACGGACCCGCCGGCTTCTCCCGACTCGACAGCGCCAGCTACGAGGCCCGCTTCCACGAGGCCATGGACGACGACCTGAACACCCCGCAAGCCCTGGCCGCCCTCTTCGACCTGGCGCGGGAGATCAACGCCCGCCGCGCCGCCGGCGAGCCGGTGGACCTGGGCGTGGGCGTGTTGCGAGCCCTGGGCAGCGTCCTGGGGATGACGTTTGCACCGGCGTCGGCGCCGGAGGGCGACCACCGTCCCGACGTGTCGGGATTCATCGCGCTCCTGGTGACGACCCGCACCGAGTTGCGAGCGGCCAAGCAGTTCGCCGCCGCCGATGGCATCCGCGACCGCCTCGCCGAGCTGGGCGTCGTCCTGGAGGACGGCCCGCAAGGCACAAGCTGGAAGCTGAAGGGGATAGCGGAGTAAGCTTGTCCCGCTGTTAGAGGTGCCAATGGCACGTCTTGATGGTCAGCTCACTGGATTAGCCGGAGAGTTCTTCGTCGCAGCCGAACTCCTGCGACGTGGCCTCCAAGTGTCCGTGACCTTCGGCAACGCAAAGGCAATCGATCTCTTCGCTAACGAGCCTCTAACCAACCGCACCTTCACTATTCAGGTCAAGGCTCTTCGGAGGAAGACCTACTTTCCAATCTCAGCCGATAAGATTCGGAAAGCTCATGTATACGTGTTCGTTCTACTTAACAAGCCACCGACCCCGCCAGAGTACTTCATCGTGCCGGGGAATGACCTTGCGGATCACGCCGACAAGTTCGGCAAATGGTTCAAGGATTATAAGAAGTTTCCTGGGATTCACCCAAAGGATCTCGAGGAGTACCGAGACGGCTGGGAATTGTTCATGGGTGACGGGCCTCGGTAAAGCTGATTCTGGCCTTAGGTAAGGGTTGTTGGGGGGCTGCCCGCTACGGGGTGAGAAGCTGCTTTCTTTTCTGACTTACTCTCACCCTGGGTGTTTAGGCGGCAAGGTCTAGCTAGGAGAGAGCGATACATGGGAAACGCGTCGCTTTTCAGACTCGCAGCCGCCTCCGCTTGGTTAGCCATACCAGCGCTCTTACTCGCCGGGCTCTTCTTGGCGTTGTTCTTTGGTGGTCGCGGCGAGCCCTACGGTCCCCTGAACGACATTTTCACCGCCCTGAGTTTGCTCCTTCTCATCTTGCCAGCTATCGCTGTTTATCTGAGCTCCCAGGCAGCTGCGGGCTCCTGGCTCACAGTGGTCACTTGGCTGGCTGTGGCAGGCATGGTCATAGGGGCAGCGGGCCAGGTTCTCTTGGTAATAGGCGTCATCAACCTGCAGACCTCCTTCGTCACGGGTAGTATTGGGATTCTGCCAGTCCTGGCCTGGGCAATTTCCATAGCCGTGCTCTCCCTAGGGTTGAGACAGTTGTCGGCATCTCTCGGTTGGTTGATGGTCGCGGTCTTGCTGCTAGCGCTATTCCTCACGCTAGCCTCGAGTTTGCACTGGAAGCTCGCCACCTGGCTCTTCGCGGGTGGGCTGATCACCGCCCTAGTCGCCTGGCTCGGTAGCTTAGGGAGGGACTTGATCCGCCTGGCTTGATTTCCCTGTGGGGACTATACGCCTACTCTCGCTAACGACCACCACCACCGCACCACTCCCCACACCCAGGCGCGACGCGGCGCTGCCGTTGCGCAGGGCGATCTCGATGCGGCCGCTGCTGCCGACGATGGCCAGCAGGTCGTCGGACGCGTCGGCGTAGGAGGGGCTGAGGCCGCGGATGGTGGCGGCCCTCACCCCTACCTCTCCCAGTGGGAGAGGAGAAGCGCTACCCTCTCCTTTTGGGAGAGAGCCTGCCCTGAGCTTGCCGAAGGGGCGCAGGGTGAGGGTGAACACGGGATTGCCGCCGGGGGGAAGGTCTGCGGCACGCAGGTTGGTGATGAGGTTGCCGAAGCGGTCCACGTGGATGATCTGACCCCGGACGCTGCCGCCGGGCCACCGGTAAGGCGTCGGCAGGCGGTAGGCTAGCAGTTCACTCAGGCGGCGGCCCACCCGAGCGAGGGGCGTCTCCAGAGAGAGGTAGGCGGCTACGGGCGCGAAGATGTCGCGGCCGTGAAAGGTCGGGCTGACGGGCTGGCGCCAGAACCGCTCCGCAGTCAGTTCCACGGCCCGCACGCCGCGAGGCAGGGGGACTGGCGCCGGCCCTTCGACAGGCTCAGGGCGAGCGGAAAAGTCCGCCAGGACGTAGCTGAACAGCCCGTTGTCCGGGCCCACGAAGGTATGGCCCCCCGCCTGCAAGGCGATGGCCCGCCGCGCCGACCCCACTCCGGGGTCCACCACCGCCAGATGGACCGTGCCCGGCGGGAAGTCGCGGTAGGCGCAGCCCAACAGGTAGGCCCCCTCCCTGAGGTCCTGGGGCGACACGGCGTGGCTCAGGTCCACCAGGGTCGCCTCAGGGTTGATGCCCAGCATGACCCCCTTCAGGGAGGCGACGTAGGTGTCGTCCAGGCCGAAGTCGGTGAGCAGGGTGATGATGATCGTCGGCGCTCCGCTCACCTGACGAGGTATCTGGTGCCGAGGGGAGCGTGCTATAGCCTGCGCAGCTTCCGCAGGCTCTTCATCTCGCGGGGCGGGCTCAGGTTCCGGCCCCGGATAGTGAAGGAGACCTCACCTACGTAGATGTCCCCGCGGGAGTCCACGGCTATGCCGTGGGGCGCGATGAACTTCCCTGGCTCCTCGCCCTCCTCGGGATGGCCGAAGCGCGCCAGCAGTTGCCCCTTGCGGTCCAGGATGCTGACCCTGTGGCCCAGCCCCGGCGCGTCGTCGACGCCGGGCATGCCGTTGAGCTCGCCGATGTAGATGTTGCCATCGGGCCCCATGGTCATGCCATCGGGGCGATGGATGTTGTTCCACATGGTGAGGAACTTACCCTCGGCGTCAAACACCTGCACGCGGTGGTTCTCGCGGTCGGCGATGTAGACCTTGTCGTCGGCGTCCACCACGACGTTGTGGGGGCGGATGAACTGTCCCGGGTCTACGCCGGGCTCGCCCCAGGACAGCAGGTGCCGGCCTTCGGCGGTGAACTTGTGCACGCGGGAGTTCCCGTAGCCATCGGAGATGTAGATGGCCCCTGTGCGGGGCGAGACGGCCGCGAAGGTGGGACGGTTGAAGGGCTTGCCTCCCCACTTGGGCGCCGGCTTCCCGGACGTGCCGATGGTCATGAGGAGCTTGCCCTCGGGGGTGAACTTGGTGACCGTGTGGATGCCGTCGTCGGCGCAGTACACCGCGTCATCGGGGCCGATGAAGATGCCGTGGGTCCGTTCGCCGAAGATCCCCTGGCCAAAGGAACGCAGGAAGTTACCATCGCGGTCGAAGACCATCACCGGATGCGCGGCATTCCTGGTGAAGGCGTAGAGGTGGTCCTTAGAGTTGACGGCCACCCCTGGCGTCTCCTGCAGATGTACGCCCGTGGGCAGCTTCTCCCAGTGGTCCAGGGCCTCGTAGGTGAATTTGCCGCTCCCCAGTCTAACGCTCATAGCCCTTCTCCTTGTAGCATCCCGTCCCTGTAGTTCGTTGCCAAAGCACCCAGGTTTGCAGCACGGCGCGCTAGTGAATGCAGATATCTCACCCCCTGGGGGGCAGCACCAAACCCCTGTCTGGGGCTGTCGGGACCTGCGCTCCCTTTATTGTCGGCAGGATCCCTCAGCGGCCGAGGCGGGCCATCGCCAGGCTGAGGCCGACGAAGATCACTACCAGGGCGACGGTGCCCTGGAATAGGGTCTTCTCCAGCCCCCGCTTGGTTTTGAAGACGGATGTCTGCTGCCCGAAGATGCCGCTCAGACCCTGGCCCTTGGCCTGCAGCAGGATGGTGCCGATGAGGGCGGTCGCGATGATTATCTGGATGATGGCGAGGGCGCTTTTCACTGCACACTTTCCTTTGCCAGCCGCTCTCGCAGGAGCTGCTGGACCACGGTGGGGTTAGCCCGACCCTTGGTAGCCCGCATGACCTGGCCCGTCAGGAAACCCAGGGCTGTATCCTTGCCTGCGGCGTAGTCCGCCACGGCCTTGGCGTTGGCGGCGATGGTCTGCTGGACGAGGCTCCCTAGCTCGTCGGCGCCGCTGATCTGGGCCAGGCCCTTCTCTTGCATGATCTCGCGGGGGGCGCGGCCGCTGCGGAACATGGCCTCGAAGATCTCCTTGGCGGCGGTCTGATTGATCCCGCCGGCCTCCAGCAGGTCGAGGAGCTCTGCCAGGCCTGCGGGCGTTATCTTGACCTCGGACACGTCGGTCCCCGTGACGTTGAGCAGCCGCGACAGCTCGCCCAGCAGCCAGTTGGCCGCGGCTTTGTAGCGTTTGGAGTCGGCGCCGGCTACGCAGCGCTCGTAGAGGTCGGCCAGGGCTCGGGAGGCCGTCAGCAGGCCAGCGTCGTAGGGCGGCAAGCTGTACTGGCGCATAAAGCGCTCGCGGCGCGCGTCAGGCAGCTCCGGCAGCCGCCGGCGTAGGGCCTCTATCCACTCCGGCGTGAACGCCATGGGAGGCAGGTCCGGTTCGGGGAAGTAGCGGTAGTCGTGGGCCTGCTCCTTGGAGCGGTGCGCCACCGTTTCGCCCCGTTCCTCCACCCAGCCCCTGGTCTCCTGGACGACACGCCCGCCTTCCTGGACCGCCTGCCGCTGGCGCTGGGCCTCGAACTCCAGGGCCCGGTAGACCGAGCGCAGGGAGTTCATGTTCTTGACCTCAACCCTGGACATCAGGGTGGGGGAGCCCCGCGGCCGGATCGAGATATTAGCGTCGCAGCGGAAGTTGCCCTTCTCCATGTCCGCCTGGGAGACGCCCAGATAGCGCAGGATGGACTGCAGCTTGATCAGGTACTGGCGCGCCTCCTCCGGCGAGCGCAGGTCCGGCTCCCCTACGATCTCCATGAGGGGGACCCCGGAGCGGTTCACGTCCACCAGGGAATAGGCCTCGCCCGACACCGGGTCGCGCCGATGGAAGAGCTTGGCGACGTCCTCCTCGAGGTGGATGCGGGTGAGGGCAGCCCTCTTCGTCTGGCCGTCCACATCTATGGCCAGCCACCCCTGGGCACAGATGGGAGCGTCGTACTGGCTGATCTGGTAGCCCTTCATCAGGTCGGGGTAGGGGTAGTTCTTGCGGTCGAACTTGGACCGCTCCGCGATGGTGCTGTGAAGGGCCAGGCCCGTCATGGCCACGTACTCCAGAGCCTGCTGGTTGATGACGGGGAGGGCGCCGGGGAGCCCCAGGCAAACTGGGCAGACCAGGGTGTTGGGCGGCGCGCCGTAGTAGTCCACGCTGCAAGGGCAGAACATCTTCGACTTGGTGGTGAGCTGGGCGTGGACCTCCAGGCCGATGATGGTCTCGAAATCAGTGGTGGCGGGCGCGCTCATGGCGTGACCCAGTATAGCAGACGCTGCCCCTGGCCTGCCTCCTCCTGGCGCCCCGGGGAACCACCGCCCCCCGCCAGAACAGGCACCGTTGCGCGGGGAATTACAATGGCCTTGGGGGTGGCCATGCCAGAGGTCGATTTCGACCGCACCGTCATCGGGGTGGAGTACCCTGTCATCGAGGCCTTGCCGGTGACGGCGCAGTTGATGATTGATTTCGCCCGGGTCTTGGGGGAGGACCCCATCTACTGGGACGAAGAGGCTGCCAGGAGAGGGCGCTACGGCGGCCTGGTGGCCGTCCCTACCTTCTGCACCCTGTTCAACTTTCGCTTCGTCTCCGGCGGGGGCCCAGATTTGAAGTTCCCCTACGGCACCCAGACCTTGGAGGGGGGCCAGTCCGTGGAGAACTACGTCCCCATCCGCCCGGGCGACACCCTAAGGGCGACCACCAAGATCAAGGATGTCTTCGCCAAGACGGGGAGGGCAGGGACCATGCTTTTCATCATGCACGAGGATTCCTTTTATAATCAGCGGGGTGAGAAGGTCTCCACCGTCATTAGGACACTTATCCGTCGCTAGGGGTGAGCCGTGGGCAAGACCCTGTTTTTTGAAGACGTCAACCTGGGCGATGCCCTGCCGAGCCTCGTCCGGCAGGCCTCGAACGACACCGTCAAGGCCTTCGTCAAGGTGTGGACGCCGGACCGCGGCGGCAGCCGCTTCACCGACGAGGGGCAAGCCAAGCGCGATGGCTTCCCTGGGCCCATCGTGCCTGGCATCCTCAGCATGTCGTACCTGTCCCAGGTGGTGCTGACCTGGGCTGATAACATCGAGCTGGAGAAGCTCGACGTCATCTACCGGGGGCTTATCCTCCACGGCGAGCGGCTCACCTGCAGGGGCGTGGTCACGGACAAAGGACTGGACGGCGGGCGACCCCTGGTGCACGTCGATCTATTCATGGAGCGGGACGGCGGCGAGCGCCCCTTGACCGGCAGCGCAAGGGTGCTGGTCCCCCAGCGGCTGGCCCATTGATTGGACGCCCGTAGTCCCGCAAGGGCCCCCACTATCACGTAACTGGCGCCCTGGCCCTGGCAAGCGCCCTGGAGGGAGAGGATGGCAGAGGAAGAGTTCAAGCTGGAGTACGATCGCAGCGTGGTGGGCGTGGAATACGAGCTGGGTACTGTAACCATCACCCAGGAGCTCCTGGTCAGCTACGCCCAGTCCGTGGGAGAGCCCAACCCCATCTACTGGGACCCCGAGGCGGCCAGGAGAGGGCCCCACGGGGGCCTGGTCGCCCTCCCGACGCTCTGCTCCATCTACAGCTTCAACGCCATGAATGCTACGGGGCCAGACCTCAAAATGAACTTTGGGACCACGGGGATGGACGCGGGCGCGGCGGTGGAGACATTTTTGCCCATCCGCCCTGGGGACGTGCTGCGCGTGACCACCAAGGTGAAGGATGTCTATGCCAAGACCGGGCGCAGCGGCCCCATGGTGTTCACGATCAACGAGGAGACCTTCTACGACCAGCAGGGGCGCAAGGTGGCCGCGGTGACCCGCTCGGGCGTGCGCCGGTAGCCTGGTCCCATCAACTCTCGTTCTCGGTGGGCGGGAAGAGCAGCAGGGGTTCCTGGTCCTCGACCAGCTCTGCCAGAGCCTCCTTGGCGGCCTCGCTAAGGCGCTCGTCCTCGTGGCGTAGCGCCCCTTGCAAGGCTGCCTTGGCCTCGGGCCCGCCGATCTGGCCCAGCGCCTGGATGGCGCCCAGCTGCACCTGGAAGTCCTCGTCGTCCAGGGCGCGCGTCAGGGGCTCCACGGCCTCCTCCAGGGCCATCTCGCCCAGGGCGGTGGACGCCTCGTAGCGGAACTCGGGGTTGGCGCTCTCCAGCTCTTCGAGGAGGAGGGGGCCCCATTCGGGGTCCAGGTTACGGCCCATGGCGTGGAGGGCGCTGGCCTTCTCCTTCTCCTCGCCCTCGTAGTAGGCCTGGCGAATCAGGGACTTCACCTCGGCGCCAGCGATGGCGGCCACGGACTCCAGGGCCCGGCGGCGGACCTCCAGGGGTTCTTTGGTGCTGCGCGCGGCGGCCAGCAGCGCCCCTGCCAGCTGCTCCGCTCGTGCGGGCCGCAGCTCGCCCAGCGCCGCCATCAAGGCGAAGGTGCCCAGCGCTTGTGCCGCTGCCGCCCGCACCTCTTCCTCGGGGTCCTGGGACAGCAGGCGGAGCAGGAGTTCCAGGGTGCCCCGCTCCCGGTTGTCCGTCAGCCCCTCGATGGCCCCCAAGCGGATGTCCTTGTCGGCGTCCCCCAGGGCTAGCAGAAAGATGGGGTCGAAGATAAGCTCGGGGCTATCCTCCGCCAGCTCCTCGAGCCGCTGGAGCAGGTCGCGACGCTGCTCGACGGCCAGCCCCTCCCAGGTGCTGCGAAAGAGCAGCAGGTCGGGCCCTGCCAGCCCGGAAAGCTGGGCGATGCGCGAAGCCGGCGTACGCTTCTTGGCGTCCCTCAGCTCGGCGAGGAGGTCCGGCAACGGCATCGGTGGCACGCCTTCCTTGAATGCAAGGGTGCTGGTTCCCCAACGGCCCGGCCCGGTGATGGACCCCAGTAGTCCTGCGCCTCCAGTCTAGCAGGATGCTGCAAAGGTCCCTCGAACCATCCCCCCCGACCCCCTTCCTGTCCGGGAAGGGGGAGTTTGAAAGAGATTGAAGGGGGACACCCCCTTCAACCCCCGGCGGAGGGCTGGCTGCCCTCTGCACTCCCGTTAAAACTGGCTGACTTCTCGTGCAAGGCGCTCCGAGGTGAGGACACCTGACGCCAGAAGCGCAGCCGGTGGCCGCGCGCGGCCTGCTAGCCCTGCTAACCCTTGCTGGCGATGCTGACCTTGGGGGCGTACAGGTGGGGGACGCATAGCCCGCCGCCTACCCATTGCGCCTCCTTGCCGATCCCGGCCAGCGCCTCCAGCACCCGGTAGACGTTCCCGGAGATCATGGTGTCCTTCACGCGGCCCACGATCCTGCCGTTCTGGACGCGGAAGCCCAGGAGCACGTTGCCGGAGAAGTCGCCACCCAGCATGTTCCCCTGCCCCGCCCCGATGAGCTGCTCCACCACCAGGCCGTCCTTGATATCAGCTACCATCTCCTCGAAGGTCGCTTCGCCGGTGGAGAAGACCAGGGTGCTGGTGGAGGGCGCCGGCAGAGAGCCCACTCCGCGGGAGGCCGAGCCGGTGCTCTGGGTCCCGGCCTGTCCCGCCGTCTGCAGGTCGTAGAGGAATGTCCCCACCACGCCGTGGTCGACCAGGGCCAGCCGCCGCGTCGGCACCCCCTCCCCATCGAAAGGCCGGGCGCCGGGCCGCCAGGCCAGGTGGGGCTCATCCGAGATCGAAAGGCGCGCGTCGAAGACCCGTTGCCCCAGCTTCTTGCCCAGGGGGGAGACACCCTGTAGGACGGTCTTGCCGCTGAAGGCGCCGAAGAGTGGGCCCAGGAGCGTCCCCGCTACCCCGTGGGGGGTGAAGATGACCGGCAGCTCGCCCGTGGGGGCGGGGACCAGCTCCCGCGCCAGCTCCAGCTGTTCCAGGGTCCGTCGCACCACCTTGGAAGTGTCCTTGTCCGCCCGGCAGGAGCTGGTGCTATCCCCCACGAAGAGCATATCGGTGCCCCGGATAAGGGTGCCTTCCAGCCCCAGCGCCAGGTAGCTCTTGCGGTACTCCACGTCGAGCCCCGCGGAGTTCAGGATGCGCACCCGTGTGACGCCCTTGGAAACACCCCCGTCGCACTGGACCTCGGGCCAATCCCGCCGGATCTGGTCTATGGCCCCTTGGCCCAGCTCCACCATCTCCTCCACTGTTACCCGTTCCACGGCGGGGTCGTACACCTCCACCGTCTGCGGCTTCGCCGGCCCCGGCAGGTGGAACCTGGCCTCGGCGCCAAAGGGCGCCGTCTCCAGGGCGCTCTCCAGCAGGGAAGAGAAGCCTCCCGAGCGATAGGTGGCAGCGAAGCCTAGGCGTCCCTTCACGATCAGGCGCAGGGAGGCCCCGGTGCTCTCCTCGCTTTCCAGCATTTTGAGGCGGTTGGCCTCGAATTTCACCGGTGTGTCTTCGCTGGAGGCGTAGAATATCTCGGCCTCGTCGGCCACCTTCATTGCCCTTTTCAACAGGGCTTGGAGTTGCTCGCTAACAGATGCAGGCATCGTCTACCCTCGATTCTTTCCGCAGCGCCGCAGTCAAGATGTTACACCGTCCGCAGGCGGGGCTGGAAGGCCAGCGCCCAGAGCGCCATGAGCACCACCAGGGAGCCCCCGATGGTCACGGCCAGGGGCGCGCCGAAGAAATTAGCTATCGTCCCCGATTGCATACCGCCCAAGGGCATCAGGCTCCAGGTCAGAGAATACACCCCCATCACGCGCCCCCGTAGCTGGTCGGGCACCGCCGCCTGCAGGACGGTGTTGATCGTGATCATGTAGAGGGAGGAGGCGGCGCCCATCAGGCCCAGCAGCGGCAGGGAGAGCCAGAACCACGGCGACTGCGAAAAGGCAATGAGCAGCAGGCCGAAGACCGCCGCCGCGACCCCCACCAGCAGGCCCTTGCGGCGGACCCCTCCCAGGGTGGAGACGATGATGGTGCCGGTCAGGGCGCCGATGCCCGAGGCGCTCAGCAGGTACCCCAGGCCCTGAGAGCCGACGCCCAGCACGTCCTTGGCGAAGACCGGCATCAGGATCACGTAGGACATGCCGAAGAGGCTGTTGAAGAAGGTCATGCCGATGAGCAACAGGAAGAGCCGGTTCCCCCGGATATAGCCCAAGCCCTCTTTCAGGTCGCCCAGCATGCCGCCGCGGCTTGCCGCCGTGGCCTGCCCGCCCAGGCGCAGGCTAGAGAGCGCGGCGACCATGACCAGGAAGCCTACGGAGGTCACGTAGAAGCAGGCCGCTGTACCCACGAAGGCCAGGAGCAGCCCCGCCACCGTGGGGCCGATGATGCGGCTGCTCTGCCATACGGCCGACCCCAGGGCGATGGCGTTCATCAGTTGCGGCCGCTCCACCAGATGGGGTATCAGCGCTTGGCGGCTGGGCTGGTCGAAGGCCTGGAGGGAGCCGAACAGGAACGCTATCAAGAGCAGGTGCCAGAGCTGGACCACATCGAAGAACACGAGGCTGGCGATAGCGAAGGAGCAGAGGAAAGCGCCCAGCTGGGTGAAGATCAGGAGGCGCCGTCGGTCTACCCGGTCGGCGATCACCCCTCCCAGCAGCGAGAGGCTAATGGTCGCCACCGCCTGGCTCATGCTCACCAGCCCCAGGTATAGAGGTGAGTGGGTGCGCTCCAGCACCAGCCAGCCCAGGGCCACAGCCTGGATCTGCCAGCCGATGATAGAGGTGAGGAACCCGGCCCAGTAGTTGCGATAGTTACGGGAGCGGAACGCCCCCATGACCTGGAGCTTGGGAGCGGCGCGGGCGACTAGGTTGGCGATCTGGACGGCGATGGCGACCTTCTTCCAGGCTTGCTGCGGGCTTCTAGGCTTGCGCGGGACCGGCGCTAGCGCAGTTCTACGGGGCGAGGGACCATGATATCTGGCATCATAGCGCCTGCCGCGAAGGTGTCAATTTGGGCTTCCGTTGACAGGCGACCTCCAGACGGCAATACTCTCTTGAGCAGGGACTTTCGATCACTCTGGCTCTAGTGCCTTCTCTCGCCGACGGGGGAGGGTTAAGATGGGAGCGTCCCCCCCAAGGAGGGCGTCTTGCAGCTCGGCGTCATCTTCCCCCAGACCGAGATCGGCAGCGATCCCGGGGCCATCCGCGACTACGCCCAGGCGGCGGAGGGCCTAGGCTATGCTCACCTGCTCGCCTACGAGCACGTCCTGGGCGCGAACATCGCCACCCGGCCGGGGTGGCGCGGCCCTTACACCCAGCGCCACACCTTTCACGAGCCCTTCGTGCTCTTCGGGTACCTGGCGGGGCTGACCAAGACGTTGGAGCTGGTCACCGGCATCCTGATCCTGCCCCAGCGCCAGACGGTCCTGGTAGCCAAGCAGGCGGCTGAGGTGGATGTGCTGGCCGGGGGACGCCTGCGACTGGGCATCGGCATCGGCTGGAACGAGGTGGAGTACGAGGCGTTGGGCGAAGACTTCCACACCCGTGGGCGGCGCTGCGAGGAGCAGATGGCGGTCCTGCGCGCCCTCTGGGCCCAGGAGGCGGTGAGCTTCACGGGCCGCTGGCACCATATCACCGACGCGGGCATCAACCCCCTGCCGCCGCGGCGACGCATCCCCATCTGGATCGGGGGCGGGGCGGCGCCGGTGCTGCAGCGCATCGCCCGGCTGGCCGACGGCTGGTTCCCCCAGTTCCGCCCCGATGACGCAGGCAAGAAGCTCTTGGCCCAGGTCCACGAGTATGCCCGCCAGGCCGGGCGCGACCCCGCCGCCATCGGGATCGAGGGCCGCGTCAGCATCGGCACGCGCACACCCGACGACTGGGCTAAGGAACTGCAAGCCTGGCGCCAGCTGGGGGCCACCCATTGTGCAGTCAACACCATGAACGCCGGCCTTGACTCCCCCGCCAAACACATCGACGCCATACGCCGGTTCAAGGAGGCGGTGGGCTAAGGGGGGCACCACCCTTCGACCCCCGGCAGAGGGGCTGCGTCCCTCTGGACTCCCCATTCTTCATCAGCTTGCTGGTTCCGTCCCCTACACGGCGGAAGGTCAGGATGGGGGAATGCTGTATCCTGAATTGAATGGCTAATTTGGGCTAGCGCCCTGGCGCGTAGCCCGGTTGGACTCGCGCACCACCTTAGCCTGGGGGAGAAGATGGTCCAGAGCACACCACCGCGGCACACCAACCGCCTGATTCACGAGACCTCGCCCTACCTGCTCCAGCACGCCCACAACCCGGTGGACTGGTACCCCTGGGGCCCAGAGGCGCTCAAGCGGGCCCAGGCGGAGGACAAGCCGCTCCTCGTCAGCATCGGCTACTCGGCGTGCCATTGGTGCCACGTCATGGAGCGCGAGAGCTTCGAGGACGAGGCGATCGCGGCGCTGATGAACGAGCACTTTGTTTGCATCAAGGTAGACCGCGAGGAGCGGCCGGACCTGGACCAGATTTACATGGCGGCGACCACTGCCCTTAACCAGGGACAGGGCGGCTGGCCCATGACGGTGTTCTTGACGCCGCAGCAGACGCCCTTCTATGCGGGCACCTACTTCCCCCCCGAGGATGGCCACGGTCGCCCCGGTTTTCCCACCTTGCTCCGGCGCCTGGCTGAGCTCTGGAAGAGCGAGCGCCCCAACCTGGAGGGCGCCGCCGCCGACCTGGCCCGCCGCCTGCAACAGCAAGCGCATGGCAGCGCCCGGCTGGCGGTGGGCGAGCGCGAGCTTAGGTTGGCGACGGAGCAGTTCGCCGAGACCTTCGACCCCATCTACGGCGGCTTCGGCCGCGCCCCCAAGTTTCCCGCCGCCACGGGCCTATCTTTGCTGCTGCGCTGTCACCGCCGCTCGGGCGACGCGCGCATCCTGGATATGGTCCGCAAGACGCTGGACGGCATGGCCCGGGGCGGCATGTACGACCAGATCGGCGGCGGCTTTGCCCGCTACTCCACCGACGAGCGCTGGCTGGTGCCCCACTTCGAGAAGATGCTCTACGATAACGCTCTCCTGGCGAAGGTCTATCTGGATGGCTGGCAAGCCACGGGCAATCGCCTCTACCGTCGCATCGCCGCCGAGACCCTGGACTACGTCCTGCGCGAAATGACCTCGCCGGAAGGGGGATTCTATTCCGCTACCGACGCCGACTCCGAGGGGCACGAGGGGCGGTTCTTCGTCTGGAGCCCGGCCCAGCTCCGCCCAGTCTTGGGCGAGGACGGGGCGCGCTGGTTCTGCGCCTACTACGACATCACGCCCACCGGCAACTGGGAGGGCTGGAACATCCCCAACACCCCTCGGAAGCTGGAGGACGTAGCGCGGGAGCTGGGCTGCCCGCCCCAGGATCTCCAGCAGTCTCTGGACCAGGCCCGCCCCAAGGTCTACGAGGCCCGTCGCCAGCGGGTGCCGCCCGCCACCGACGACAAGGTCCTCACGGCCTGGAACGGCATGATGATCGGCGCCTTGGCCGAGGGGTACCGCGTCCTGGGGGAGCCCCGCTATCTGGAGGGCGCGGAGCGGGCGGCGGACTTCATCCTGAGCCGCCTGGCCTCCCCGGACGGGCGCCTGCTACGCACCTATCGCGCCGGCGTGGCGCACCTGGATGCCTACCTGGAGGACTACGCCTGCCTGGCGGAGGGGCTCCTGGACCTCTATGAGGCGGGCGGACGGCGCCGCTACCTGGACCAGGCGACCCGGCTGGCGGAGCTTATCCTGGCCGATTTCAAAGACGCGGACGGCGCTGCGTTCTACGAGACGGCGCGGGGCCACGAGCCGCTCATCGTACGGCCGCGGGAGGGCCAAGACGGCGCTACCCCCAGCGCCAACGCCGTGGCGGCCCACGTCCTGGCGCGGCTGTCCTGCCATCTGGGACTGCCCGAGCTACGCAGCGCGGCCATCGCCGCCATCCGGGAGTATGGCCGCATGATCGCCCAATACCCCAGGGCCTTCGCCAAAAGCCTGATTGTGGTGGACTTCCTGCTGGATGGCCCCGTGGAGCTGGCCCTGGTCGGGCGGCTGCAAGAGCCGGGCTTCGAGGCCCTGCGCCGGGAGCTGGGCGTACACTATCTCCCCAACCGTATCCAGGCGCTCCACGACCCCTCAGCAGGGCAGGCCCAGGGGCTTCCCCTTCTCGAAGGCAAGGCGCTGATGGGGGGCAGAGCCGCCCTCTATGTCTGTCGGGACTTCGCCTGCGCCGCGCCCGTGACCGAGGCCGTCCAGGTCGCCGCGGCCCTGAGCGCCGAGCGGGGCAGCCGTCCCTCTGGCCCCATAACCCTGATCGACCAGCTAACCGCCGGCCACGCTACACCCGAAGGCACCGCCGCCTACGCCCAGCGTTTTAGCGCCATGCGCCCTTATGGATACGGTCCCCTGGGCTCCACGGGGCTCGCCATCAGCCGGCTGGGCTTCGGCGGCTATCGCATCGAGGCGGAGACGCCGGAGCACCGGCAGGCGTTGGAGCTGGCGCTGCTGAGCGGCTGCAACCTCATCGATACCTCCACCAACTACACCGATGGCGGCAGCGAGCGCCTCGTCGGCGAGGCGCTCGCCAGCCTGACGCGTGCGGGCAAGCTGCGGCGGGAAGAGGTCGTCGTCGTCTCCAAGGTCGGTTATGTGCAGGGCGAGAACCTGGAGTTGGCGCAATCGCGGGAGGCGGCCGGCAGACCCTTCCCGGAGATGGTCAAGTACATGGAGGGCTGCTGGCACTGCGTCCACCCCGACTTCCTGCAAGACCAGTTGACCCGCTCCTTGGAGCGGCTGCAACTGGAGGCCCTGGACGTCTGCCTGTTGCATAACCCGGAGTACTACCTGTCGGACGCCGCCCACCGGGGTGCCGGACCTTTGGACAAGGTGCGCGACGACTTCTACCGCCGCCTCCAGGATGCCTTCGCCTTTTTCGAGGAGCAGGTATCCGCCGGCAAGCTGCGCTGGTACGGAGTCTCGTCGAATACGGCGGTCTCCCCCGCCGGCGACCCGGAGGCGACCTCGCTGACGCGCATGCTGGAGGCGGCCCGCCGGGCCGGTGGCGATGCCCACCACTTCCGCGTCCTCCAGATACCCATGAACCTTCTGGAATCGGGAGGCGCCACGGAGCCCAACAACGGTCTGGACGGTCGCCAGACGGCCCTGGCCCTCGCCCTGGCGCAAAACCTCGGCGTCCTCGTCAACCGCCCCCTGAACGCGATCCACGGGCCCGGAATGCTGCGGCTGGCGGACGCGCCGGTAGCGCGCGGCGAAGTCTCCTTCATCACCCAGATCCCGGCGGTGGGCCGGCTGGAGGAGGAGTTCCGGGGCCAGCTCGCCCCCCAAATCCGGGCGGCGCCCAATACCCTGGCGCCCGCCCAGTATTTCCGCTGGGCCGAACAGCTCCAGGGCCTGGTCCCCAGGCTGCAGGGACGGGAGCATTGGGAGCAGATCGAGGCCCAGATAGTCGGCCGGACGCTGCAGTTGGCGGAGGGGCTGGGCGAGCACCTGACCGGCCCGCTAGGGCAGCGTTGGGCTGCCTGGTGGGAGCGCTACCTGCCGGAGCTCCAGAAACTGCTGGGGGCCTTTCGGTACGTGGCTGCCAGCAAGGGCCAGGAGCAGGCGGCTGCCGTGGCGTCGGTCCTAGACCTTGCCCTGCCCGAGGAGCGCCGCCGGGAGGGCCTCTCCCGCAAGGCCCTCTGGGTGCTGGCCAGCACATCGGGGGTGAGCTGCGTGCTGAACGGGATGCGCCGGCCCGCGTACGTAAGCGATGCCTTGGGCGTGCTGGCGTGGTCGCCGCTGCCGGACGCCCTGCCCGTCTACTCCGCGCTGCGCGGCTTCCGGGCACCCGCGTAGGGGATTGGGCGAGCTCAAGGTTCCTTGGTTGCGACCGAATCGGCTCGGCTTTCAAAGGTGTCTTATATGGCTCGCACAACAGTATTTGGAGTATGATCGGGATCGATATAAATAATGGGAGACCGCTGGAGGAAGAAACCAAATGGTCCACGAACCTGAACCAACGAGCGCTTCACCTAGCTTTCCGGGGATAGCGCCGAGTACTGCCCAGCCCCAGGTCCGGCTGGCCCAGGGTGCTGGCCGAGATGCCGGAGCCGGTCATGTAGACAGCGGCGAAGCCGGCGCGCTCCACCAAGCGCGCTAGCAGGGCATCGTAGGCCCCCGGCGCCACGACGATGCCGGGCTGCGCGAGAAGCTGGCGAAGACGCATGGTAGCGCGCATGCCGGGCTCCTTTCAGGGCGACAAGAGGGTCTAGTCGACGGCTTGACCGGTCTAAGCTGGCGTCAGGCGTTGCCAGGCTTGCTGCGGCTTGCGCCGGGGGAAGAGCTCCGGATGGATGATCTCGGCCAGGATTTCAAGGCCGTCTACGATGCGGGGGCCGGGACGGTTGAAATAGGCCGAGCCATCCACCACATACACCTGCCCCGAGCGCACGGCGGCCAGGCCCTTCCATACCTCTGAGAGCGCGACCCGGCTCAGCGCCTCGATGCTCTGGGCCAGGTTGAACCCGCAGGGCATGAGGACGATGACTTCAGGGTCGTAGGCGGCGACGTCGGGCCAGGATATCTGCGCCGACGGGTGGCCCTCCCGCCCCAAGCCCTCGCGGCCGCCCGCCAGGCGCACCATCTCCGGCACCCAGTGTCCCCCGCTGAAGGGAGGGTCCAGCCACTCCAGGGCGAACACCCTGGGCCGCTGCTGGGCCCACCGCGCCGTGGTGGCCACCTGGTCGATGCGCCGCTTGAGCCTATGGACAACCTCGGCGGCGCGCTCGGGCGTCCCGGTCAGCTGCCCCACCTGTTCGATGCTTTGTAGGATGCCCTTCAGACCGGTGGGCTCCAGGGAGACGACCTGCCGCTCGCCCGGCAGCAGCCGAACGGCTTTACGCACCTCGCCATAGGAGACGGCGCACACCTGGCAGAGCTCCTGGGTGAGCAGGATGTCGGGGTCCAGCTTTTGCAACAGCTCCTGGTCCAGGTAGTAGATACTGCTGCCGCCGTGGAGGGAGGCGGTGACGTGGTTGTGTATCTCGCGGCTGGAGGAGTCCGCATGCTCCAGGGCGCTGCGGGTGACGGCGGGCAGACGCGTCGCTTCGGGAGGGTAGTCGCACTCATGGGTGACCCCCACCAACTGGTCGCCCAGCCCCAGGGAAAACACGATCTCCGTGGCGCTGGGGAGAAGGGAGCAGATGCGCATCGGGCCTCCTCGTCCCGACTTGTCGGGACGGCATTGCCTCGAAACCCCGCCATGGCGGGGTTTACCTGGCCCCTTAGAGCGATGGTAGCCGCTGGCGCTGCCAGCCGTCAAATACAGGGCGTCAAATACAGGGATTGACAGGGAGTGAGGCCCTGACTACAGTGGCGCCATCACGATGGGGTTCGCCCCGGCGTGTCCGCGGGAGAGCCGCATTATACATTGTGTGAGCGGCCTAACAGCGGCATGCAGCTCATGGCGCTCCGCGCCGCTGCTGATGCCGAACGTTAAAGGGAGGCGCTGGCCATGGCGGAGGGGGCCCTAAGCGACCTGCTGGTCCTGGACCTTAGCGAATCCATAGCGGGCGGTTTCTGCACCAGGTTTCTGGCTGGCTGCGGCGCCGAGGTGATCAAGGTGGAGCCCCCGGGCACGGGGGACCCCACCCGTGGCGTGCCCCCCTTCCAGGGGGGTGAGCCTCATTTGGAGAAGGGGGCGCTGCATCACTTCCTGCACGGCGGCAAGAAAAGCATCACCGTTCGTTACAACGACGGACGCTAACGGGAATCCCCTCAGCTTCTATGAGACCGATTCGTTGATGTACGCTGGATCGTCCGGGTGCCCAGGCTTTATTGAATCTGGGGAGGTCTTCGGCATGCACAACCAGTCAGTTGTGGATCCGAAGAAGGGTGAGTCAGTTACGGGTGAGGCGGCACCCACGCGACTAGCTATTGCCATGTGGGTAACTTCCATGGACATCATTGATTTTGCCTCAGCAAATGGAATCACACTCTAGTGGTGAACTGCCTAACCCGCGCCTGCACCGTCGGTTTCCCATCTTCGCGGCTATGGCGGCCCGATGTAGACCCAGGGGAATGCACCCGGGCGGCGCCCGCTCCCGCTAGTGGCCTTCGTGTGCGTCGTCGTGCGGGGGCTCCGCGGGCTCCGCTTTCTCTGTGCCTGGAATATCGGTCATTAGGGACTCGGTAGTGAGGATCATGGCGGCGATGGAGGCGGCGCTTTCGAGTGCGACCCTGGTGACCTTGGCCGGGTCCACGATCCCCTTCGCGAGCAGATCGCCGTAGTCCAGCTTCTCGCCGTCGAAGCCGTAGTTGGGGCGCGCATCTCTCTTCACGGCGTCCAGCACCACGCCCCCGTCCAGGCCGCAGTTCACGGCTATCTGGCGCAGGGGCTCCTCCAGCGCCCTGCGGACTATCCTGACCCCGGTCTGCTCATCGCCCTCCAGCTTCAGCTTGTCCAGCGCCCTGGCGGCTCGGATCAGGGCCACCCCGCCGCCGGGCAGGATCCCCTCCTCCACCGCGGCGCGGGTGGCCGAGAGGGCGTCCTCCACGCGGCTCTTGCGCTCCCGCAGCTCCACGTCGGTGTCGCCTCCCACCTTGAGGACGGCCACGCCGCCCGCCAGCTTGGCCAGCCGCTCCTGGAGCTTCTCGCGGTCGAAGGTCGCTGACGCGTCCAGACGATCGGCACTGTCCGCCAGCAAGTTCCTGATCGCCCCGATCCGGGCCTGGATCGCCTCTTCCGAACCACCGCCGTCGATAATGGTGGTCTCTTCCTTCTGGGCCACCACCTTGCGGGCGCGGCCCAGGTCGGCGCTGGTTACGGAGTCGAGCCTGCGGCCGCCGCTCTCGGTGATGAAGGTGCCGCCCGTGAGGATGGCGATGTCCTCCAGGTTGGACTTCTGGCGGCTGGCTATCCCTGGCGCCTTGACGGCCAGGACCTTCATGAACCCCCGCACCTTGTTCGTGACCAGCACCGCCAGGGCCTCCCCGCCCACGTCGTCGGCGATGATCACCAGGTTCTTGCTAACCTGCAGCATCTTCTCCAGGGCGGGTATCAGGGTGGCGAGGGCGGTGATCTTCTTGTCGGTGATCAGGATGTAGGGGTCCTCCATCACCGCCTCCATGCGGTCGGCGTCGGTGACGAAGTAGGGGCTGATGTAGCCCCGGTCCAGCAGCATCCCGTCCACGTACTGAACGGCGTACTTGATGCCCTTGGACTCCTCGACGGTGACGACGCCGTCCTTCCCCACCTTGTCCATGACCTCCGCGATGAGCTCGCCGAGGAGCCTGTCATGGCCGGAGAGGGCGGCCACCTGGGCGATCTGCTCTTTGCCGCTCAAGGGGATGGCCATCCTCTTGAGCTCCTCCTTGAGGGCGTCCACCGCCTTCTCGATGCCCCGCTTGAGGGCCATGGGGTCGGCCCCGGCGGCGACGTTTTTGAAGCCTTCGCGGATGATGGCCTGGGCCAGCACGGTGGCGGTGGTGGTGCCGTCGCCGGCGACGTCGTTGGTCTTGCTGGCGGCCTGCTTGACCAGCTGCGCCCCCATGTTCTGAAAAACCCCCACGACGTTGATCTCCTTGGCGATGGTCACGCCGTCGGAGCAAACGATGGGGGGCCCTTCCTTCTTGTCCAGCACCATGTTGCGGCCCCGCGGCCCTAGGGTCACCTTGACCGTATCGGCCAGGATGTCGAGGCCTGCCTTCAGGGCCTTGCGGGCCTCCTCGCCGTAAAGTATCTGCTTGGACATCAGGCGGTTTCCTCCCTAGGGCGCTGTCACTGTGGGAGCTTGGGGGCTAGAAAAGGGCGATGGGGTTGACCGGCGACCCCGTGCCGCCTGGCACCCTGAGCGGCGCGATCGTCAGCATGAATTCGTAGCGGCCTTCCTGGGCGCAGGCCTCGGCGAGAGGCTGGAGCAAGGAGTTGTCGACCAGCGCCACGCCGTAGGCGAAGATGGCGCCATGGACGGTCCAGGGGAGGTCGTAGTCGTGGGGCGCGGCGTCCATCAGGTCCCAGACCAGGAGCGCCACGTCGTGGTCGCGCAAGAAGGGCAGGCAGGAGGCGTGTAGGCCGGGGCTAGGGGGCTGATATCCGCTCCAGCCGGGATTGGCGGCCTGCCAGGCCTCGCGGCCGCTATAGACCACCAGGGCGTCGCCAGGCTCCAGCTTGACCCCCTGAGCGCTGGCGATCTCCTCCAGCTCCCAGCCGTGGACCGGGCGCTCCAGGGTAACGGATGGCACGCCGCGATGCCGGGGGACGTCTAACAGCACGCCGCGAGTGATGATGCCGTCGTGCCAGCCCTCCACGGACCCAAAGTGGGCGCCGTCGCCCGCAATCTCAACCTTGGGATCGCGCCCGTTCCACATGCCGCCGCTGTCCCAGACGTGGCAGAGGGCGTCGATGTGGGTGGCGGCGTAGCCGTGATAGGCGATGCCGTAATAGTCGACGGCAGCGCCGCCGCCATTGGGGCGCTGGAAGCTCCGCATCCAGTGTTGCGCCGGGTTGGGGTTGCCGGGCCCCGGCAGCTTGGGGAAGTCGCGGCTGAGGGATACGGCGCGGCCGCTGCGCACGAGCTTGGCGGCGGCGGCACGCTTGGCCGGCGTGATCAGATTGATGGCGCCCACCTGGTCGTCTTTGCCCCAGCGTCCCCAGTTTCGGCGCTCCCGAAGATACCCCACCACTTGATCGCGGGTCGGCAGGCGATGCTCAGCCATAGCGCACTTCCCCCTGGCTACTAGTATCCCGTCCCTGGTTGGCAGCACGGCACGCTAGTGAATGCCGATACCTCACCCCCGACAGTGGCTTCCCCCCGCACCCCGTTATTCAAGATTCTCTAGGGCAGGCCACTGGGGGTTATGACGCTTCCGCAAGCCCCTAACCTCCCTCCCTGCACCGTAATCGCTAGCCGATACTACCATGGCGGCAGGAGTTGGCAACATGCTGGGGCTAAAGGCGGGGGGGCCACCCTTGGTGGCCCCCCCGTTCAGGTTCGCCTAGGTGCAGGGTGTCAGGCGGCGCCTCTGGTCTTGGGGGGCGCAGTCTTGGGGGGCGCAGCCTTGGTGTGGCGCTCGGCAGCGGCGAGCGCCTCCGGGTCGGTGGAGGGGCAGAAGAGGGGCAGGGTAACGTCCTCGTGGTCCTCCCACACCACCTCCACGGGCATCCCGATACGGATGCTCTTGGGATCAAGCTCGAACGCCGGCACCTTGGCGGGGTTGTTCCAGCGGGCGACCTGGCTCACTGGCTCCTTGCCGTTGGGGTTCATGTCCACCAGGTTGGTGGCCAGCCTGACGCCGCCTGCGCGAGACAGTTCGACGACGGCGACGTTGAAGGGGGGACGCCCCACCAGGGCGGGGTGGGCCGGCGCCCGTACTATGGTGAAGGTATAGACCACGCCGATGGGCGGCACCTGGTCTACCCACAGGTAGTCCAGCGACCGGCATTTGAAACAGTGGGGTATGGGGTTATGACGAAAGGTGCCGCACTTGGTGCAGCGCTGGATCATGAGGCGATGCCGCTTGGTCCAGGCCCAATACTCTTGGTCGTGCATCCCACCCTGGGGCAGGGGCATGCCTTTGGGGAAATAGCTGTCAGCCACGGCTACCTCCTCACGATCAGGTCGCTTACCGGCGCCACACCCGGCCCGGAAGCGACCAGGCAGATCTCGGCGCCCTCCACCTGGCAAGTGGAGGTGCCCCGCATCTGGCGCACGGCTTCCGTGACCAGCTCTAGACCATGGATGTAGGCCTCCGCCAGGTTGCCGCCGCTGGTATTCATGGGCAGTTTGCCGGCATGAGGAGCGCCGGGATCGGCTACTAACTTATGCTCCAAGCGGCCGCCGTCGCTGAAGGGCCCGCCCTCGCCGCGCTTGCAGAAGCCATGCTCCTCGATGGACATGAGCACCATGGAGGTCATGTTCTCGTAGATCTGCATGACCTGAATATCCTTAGGCTCGATGCCGGAGCGCGCCCAGAGGTCTTTGGCCACGCTGTTGAAGTTGGAGGTGGGGTACTCGGGGCTGGCGTAACCGCCCTCGTGGGGGCCCGTCCCCTGGGCGGCGGCCATCAGGAAGGTCGGCTTCTGCTTCAGGTCACGCGCTCGCTCCGGAGTCGTTACCAGCACCGCCGCCGCCCCATCGTTCTCCTGGCAGCAGTCGTAGAGGTGGAGCGGCTCGGATATGTAGCGCGACTTGTGGTAGAGCTCGCGGGTGATGGGACGCCCGTACATGACCGCCCGGGGGTTGCGCTGCGCATGTTTGTAGCTGGCCAGGGAGAGGTTGCATAGGTGGTCTTCGGTGGTTCCGAACTCATGCATGTGCCGGCGGGCGTGGAGAGCGTAACGGTGCACCGGATTCATGAGGCCGAAGGGCGACGAATGGGCGCCTTCGCCCTGGACGCGCTCGGCCGCGCGGGACTGGCCAAAGCGCCCGAACTGCCCCTGCGCCAGGGAGCGGAAGGCGATGGCGTAGTTGCACACTCCGCTGTAGACGGCCATCATGGCGTTGCATACGGCCCCGGAGCCGCCGCCCCCGCCGCCGCCCCAGAACATGTTATTAATCCGCAGCTGGGGGATACCCAGGGCGCGGGCGATCCAGGGCCCGTTGTTGCGGTCGTCGGCGTAGCTGAAGATGCCGTCCACCTGCTCGACGGGCAGGCCCGCGTCCTCGCAGGTCGTGATGATGGCCTCGCAGGCCATCTGGAACTCGCTGCGTCGCGCTTGCCCCCAGGGGAGGAACTCCGTCTCGCCGATGCCGGCTATGCAGGTCTTATCACGCATTGACCAAGGCAAGGTCGTCTCCTTTCTTAGCGCTTCTGCCCGACCGCTTGTGGCTTGCTGGGCAGTACTACCCAGGCGCGGCAGGGCGTCGTGACCCCCTCCCGGGCGTTCTCGGCCCATACCTCGCACTCCACCAGGTGCTCCCCTTTCTCCACATATTTGCGCAGCACCTTCCCGGTGCAGACCATCACGTCCCCCGGGCGATTCATGCGCCGCATCTCCATGCGAAACTTGCGCAGCCAGCCCTCGTCGCCCATCCAGTCCGTAACCACTCGTCCCAAAGTGCCGCGCATGAAGCCGGTGTTGACGAAGATGTCGGGGTGGCCAGCCGCCTTGGCGAAGGGGCGGTCGTGGTGGACTGCGTAGAAGTCCTGAGAGCCGCTGACCTGCTCCGCGATACAGGTCTCGGTGATCGGGTGTTCCTCGATAGGGAGGAGGTCGCCCTCTTTTACCTCTTCCCAGTAAATCTGGCCCGCGGGCGTACTGCTGGTAGGCCGTCGCGAACCCAGCGGTTCCGGCATTGCGGGGGGTGTGGCTACCGGTCCGGTGGGCGCTCCTTTTTGTCCAGCGGGCACTGTGTCGGTCGCCCGGTGTCGCAGCCCCAGGTTGCTCTCGATGGCCACCGTCTCTCCCTGGGGGTTCATGATTATGTTCTGGGTGGTGGTCCACACCGCGCACCAGTCGAGGCGAATGGAGAGGAAGTACATGTCCGCGTAGCGGCTCTTCACGCTCAGGCGCTCGCCTACCTTCACCGGCAGGAGCCACTCCGCCTCCACGGTCAGGTTGATGTTGCGGTCGCCTGGGCTAGGGATGGCTGGCAACCGAGGCGCTTCCTCGCCGCGGGGCCAGATCCCGGGACCGGCGAAGTAGCTTACAAAAGGCGGAGGCACGATGACGGCGCCATACTTGCTCTTGGCGGCATATGCGGGATCGAGAAACAGACGGTTGGTATCGCCCGTCATGTGGCAATGGCGCCGTATAGGGTCGTACTCTACGGGGTAGCGGCCCTGGACGGGCTTGGTCTCTAGTCCAATGAACTTTTTCCGCATCGCCTCCAAGTCGAAGTCGAAACCGGGTATGTTTTGACGCTGGGGTTCCGGAAGCCAGTTCATTTAATAGGTGGTCTCCTTTCTTAAGGGTTAGCTGTCATCTCAGGAGCGGTTCAGGAGCGTGTCGGCAGGACCACCGTGGCCTGGCAGACGGTGGCGATGCCCTCGCGGGCTTGCTCGATCCAGACCTGGCAGTCCACCAGGTGGTCGCCCTTCTCCACGTATTTGCGCTGCACCTTCCCGGTAAGGACCATCACGTCTCCCGGGCGGTTCATGCGCCGCATGTCCACGCGGAACTTGCGCAGCCAGCCCTCGTCGCCCATCCAATCGGTGACCACGCGGGCCGCGCAGCCGCGCGTGAAGCCGTTGTTGACGAAGATGTCAGCGTGTCCGGCGCTCTTGGCAACGCCCCGGTCATGGTGGACCGGCTGGAAGTCCTGAGAACCGCTGACCTGCTCCGCGATACAGGTCTCGGTGATGGGATGCTCCAGCAGCGGCAGGGCGTCGCCCTCCTTGACGTCCTCCCAGTAGAGCCGCACATTTCGCCCCTTGCTGACTGGCGGCCTGTGCTCGCCCAAAGCCTGGGGCATCGGCGGCGCCGCCGCGGGCGCTACGTTGGGCGGGCCCTTTTGGCCCTCGGGCACCTGGTCCGCGGCGCGGTGCCGGAGGCCCAGGTTCGTTACGATAGCCACCGTCTCGCCACGCTGGTTCGTTATGATGTTCTGCGTGGTGCTCCACACCGCGCACCAGTCGAGACGGATGGAAAGGAAGTAAAGGTCGGAGTAGCGGCTCTTTACGCTGAGGCGGTCTCCCACCTTCACCGGTATGGGCCACTCGGTGTCCACCGACATGGCGATGGGGCGTAGCCCCGGCGTCGGTATGGAAGGAAGCGTGGGCTCCTGCTCTGACCGGGGAGGCCAGTTGCCACGCCCCGCGAAGTAGATGACGAGGGGCGGCGGCACGATCACGGCGCCGTACTTGCTCTTGGCGGCGTACTCCGGGTCCAGATAGAGGGGGTTGAGGTCCTTGGTCATGTGAGAGTGCCGGCGGATCGCGTCGTACTCCACCGGGTAACTCCCCTGGACGGGAGTAGTCTCCACCCCGATGTATTTCTTCCGCATCGCCTCTAGGTCGTAGTCGAAGCCCGGGATGTTCTGCCTGTAGGGCAGTGGGAGCCAGTCCATAGCCCTCTAGACCTCCTTACCCAAGTGTTGTGCGCCCGAGGGCCAATGCTAGACCAGTGGATGGCAGCTTGTCCATAGCCCCGCGCGGCGGGCCGGGGGGAGCGCCTGCCCAGGCCTCGTCAAGGAGGGGGGCGCTGTTTCCCCAGGGAGAGTAGAAAGTGGCCTAGGATATCGAGACTCCGCCGCTCCAGCACCAGGGTGAAGAGTTGTTCCTTCACCTCGCGGGGCAACAGCTCGATGGTGTTGGTGGTGGCGGTGTCGCATTTCGCCGCTGGGAAGCGGTCCAGCAGAACGTCTTTCTGCTGGTCATCGGCGGGGATGGAGATCACCTTCAAGCCGGCGAGGACCTCCCTGGCTGTCGCGGCCAGACCGGCCTCCCGCAGCCGGGTCTCGCGCTCCTCGTTGATCCAGATGTTGATGGGATATACGGGCCGGTTGGTGCTCACGGGCTTGGGCGGCTGACCTCCTTGGAAGCGAGTGAGAACACGGGGTTTCTATCCCGCAGGTACCGCTCCGCGACGAAGGCCGATCCGAAGCCGTAGCGCTCGGCGCACTCCATCACCACGTCGAAGACCTCGGGACGGAAGATGAGGCGCGTCGGCTTGACGCCGTCCTGCAGGATGCCGCGGATCAGCGTGCCGCTGAACTGCTGGGCCTGCTCCTTGTGCCCGCAGAGCTCCTCGGAGGCGATGCCCGCGCAGAGCGGGCAATAGTACCACTCGCGGGCCAGCACTGGCTGGATCCCCAGGTCGGGCAGCTGGGCGAAGACCTCGTGGGCCGCGTAGGGTGAGTAGTAGGTGCCCACGCCGGCGTGGTCGCGCCCGAACATGTGGTGGGTGCAGCCCAGGTTTTTCCGGACCAGGGCGTGGAACACCGCCTCGCGGGGACCGGCGTAGCGCATGTCCCAGAGGAGGATGGAGGTGAGGTGGATCTCAGGCCTGAAGTACCCCGTCTCCCGCAGCCGGTCGTGGGCCAGCACAATCGCCTCGTCGATGTAGTCCCCGGGCCGCTTCTCGCCGATGACCGCGCTCACCAGGATGCCATCGGCGTTGGCCGCGAAGTAGGCGCCCTTCATCAGCCACTCGTGCCCGGTATGGGGCACGTTCCGGGTCTGGTGGGCCACCACCCGCTTCCACCCGCGCCGGGCAATCTCGGCCCTCAGCTCGCGCGGGGTGTACCAGAACGGCGTGAAGGGTGGGTGGACCACCAGGGGGCGCAGCAGGTTTACCTTCCCCCCCACGAACCTATCTTTGTAGGAGTACGTCCGGCGCACGCCGGGGTGCCTCTCGTCGCTGGTGCCGTAGACCTGGCGGGCCAGGGCCTCTTTGTCGTAGGAGTAGACCTCCTCCACTTCGAGGGTCGCGTAAGGCTGGTCCTGATAGAGAAGGAGGACGGTCTTGCCCTCCTTCACCCCGAAGCGCTTGATCTCCTCCTCCGCTAGGTCGAAGACTATGGGCATGCTCCACACATAGCCGTTGGCCAGCCTCATCTCCGCGGTCACCGAGCGCAGGTCGGCGGCGCCCAGGAAGCCCTCCAGGGGGGAGAAGAAGCCGTAGGCGATGCCCAGGCACTCCCGGGCGATCTGGTCCCGGATGGGGATAGCTGGCAGCCCGTGGGTTACATGCGCGGCCTGCGCAGGTGGAAGTACCCTCTCCACCAGCTTTCCGCCGTGGGGCGAAAGGGAGTTGTCAACCATGGACCTGCTCCCAAGAGACGCTGTTCACGGCCACTGTAGCGGCGCGGCCGCCGAGAGTCAACGGCTCGCTCAGCTTCGCACTAAAAGGGTATCCCGCCAGCAATTGAGGGAGTGCAGAGGGGTTCTCCCCTCTGCCGGGGGTCCAAGGGGGTGTCCCCCTTCTCTCCCTTTCAGACTAGCCCCCTTCCTGGCTAGGAAGGGGGCTAGGGGGATAGTCGCTGGCATGCTCATGGAGAAAGCCTGATAGGAGACATGCGGCCTTTCGTGCAAAGCCAGCTCTCCCGAGCCCAGGGACTTGCCGTCGGCGGCGCTCGCCGTTAGAATTCGGTGGCAATCCAGAGCCCGTATCGCCCGTGTGGCTGTGTCGCCCGCGTGCATGGAGGAAGACTATGCCCGTATACGAGTTCCGCTGCCGCAAGTGTGGAAAAGAATTCGAGGTGCGGCGCCTCTTTTCGGAATCGGAGAAGCCCGCCGCTTGTCCCGCCTGTCGCGGCCCCGGCGAGAAGCTGATTTCGGGCTACGCGTTCAAGATGGGGTTCTATACGCGCCCGACCGAAAATCCGTTGCGCGGTGAGGGCAGCACCTGGTCGGGCAGGGCCGTCGCCGGCGCGGCCAAGGGCAAGGCCCCCGTCAAACCGGCGAAGAGCGCCCCAGGGAAGTCCCCTCGGCCCGCCGCCAAGGCCAAGCGGCGTAAGTGACGGCCGCCTATCGCCTGGACCGGGTCTTCGTCGCCACCCCAAGCCTGGACGGCGCTTTGGTCACCTTCCAGCGGCTCTTGCAGGCCACCATCGTGGCCCGGCGCCACGACTCGCTGCTAAGGGCCAAGCGCGCCACCCTCCAGGCCGGCAGCGCGCAACTGGAGCTCTTGCAGCCAGCCGACGGCGTCAGCCCCATCCGTACTCACCTGGACCGCTACGGCGAGGGGGTCTATGCGATAAGCCTCCAGGCGGCCTCCTTCGATGGGCTTGTCGCTGGACTCTCACCCCAAGCTGTGCCCCACACCCGCTATCCCAACGAGGCCTGGATCGCGCCCGAGGCCGGGCTGGGCGTGCGCCTGCGGCTGGCGCGCTGGCAAGAGGCGACGCCGGCGGCTCCCGGGCCCGTGGCTGGCATCTGGGAGGTTTCCCTGGCCGTGGGAGACCTGGACGGCGTGGCCAGTCGCTGGAAGTCCCTGGTCGGTCTGCCTGGCGACGAGCGCTTCAACGCCGGGCCCCCGCTGTCCTACCAGGGGGCCGGCTTGCTGTTCGGCGACGACAGGAGCGAGGGCCGCATCGAGCTCTGCCGTCCCACCGATCCCCAGGGCGCCATGGCCCGGTTTCTGAGGAAGCGCGTGGACGCTATTTACTCCCTGACGATAGTGGCGCGGGACCTGGCCGCCTTCGAGGCGCACGTTCAAAGCCTGGGCCTCAGGCATCACCGTTTCCCCAACGGTTCCTTCACCATCCACCCCTCCCAGTGCCACGGAATGCTCCTTTTCGTAACCCCAGGTGATCAGGTCTGGCCGGCAGCGTAGCGAGGCAACGTGGCTGGCTTTGAATGTCATTCTGAGGCGCCCTTCGGCAGGCTCAGGGTAGACCAGCCGCACCGGGACCCCCAGGGAGCGCTGGAGCTCGCACTCCTGGCGTAACTCGGCGGCTTCCTGGGGCGTGGAGGCCAGGAAGAGATAGCCATACTGGTGGAAGTCTGGGCTGGCCCCGAACTCCTCCTCAAAGTGCTCGAACACCTTGAGGCTTATCTGGGAGAGCCGGATGTTGACCGCCGAGGAGAACTGCTGCCGTATACCCCCCCCCCCGCCGCTTTGCTCGTGGCCCCGGAGCCCAGGGCGTCTTGCTCCAGCAGGACCACATTGCGGAGGCCGCGCCGGCCGAGGTAATACGCGATGCTGGCGCCGGTGACTCCGGCGCCGATGACCACCACCTCGGCGCTGCGTGGCAGCATCTAGGTCGCCTCTGCCTGGGGCCGGGTGCCAGGCCCGCTGCCCTAGGTTCAGCCATGCCTGGCACCCCTCTGAATCAGTCTAGCGCCGGGCTGCGGGCGCCACAAGGATGAGCAGAGGCGCGCAGAGGCCGCGGCTGGAGGTGGGTTAGCGTAAGAAGAAAGAGACGACGACTATCAGCAGGGACATCGCCAGCGTGAGCACCATGATGTTGCGGAACTCGTGGCCCAGATACTTGGCCTCTGGGGTGAGGTAGACATGGCTTCTGGCGGTCTGGGCAGCGCTGGTGTTGCGCAAGGGCGGTCTACTGGCGACAGCCGCGGGCCTCTCCTGCAAAGGTGGACGCTCCTCCGCGGCAGGAGCCGCCTCGAGGCCTGGGGGAGACTGCAGGGCCGCGCCGCCCGGTGGAACGCCTACGCCCGTGTCTGGCGGCGCCGGCGTAGGATGGAGCCGCCGCTCCCGGCGGCTGGCGGTACCCTTAGATAGGGGATGATACTTCCTGGGCATAGCGCTGGCATTATAGGGGAGCGAGACCCCGGAGGACAAGGAGGCAGCGCCCTAAACAGCGAAGAGCCTTTCCTTGGCGCGGGCAGCCTCGGCGACAATCTGAGCAGCGCTCTTGATCGGGAGCAGGCCCGTGTTGACGACCATGTCGTACAGGTACGGATCATCCACGTCCGACTTGAAGTATTTCTTGACCCAAGCCCGGCGGCTCTCGTCGGACTCCTTGGCGATGCGCTGCGCGGTGGGCCTGTCTACCTTCTCGGCCTCCATCAGGCGCCGGAGGCGCGCCTCCAGGGGAGCGATGGCGTAGGTCCGCGTGGCGTGAGGCACGTCGCGCAGGATCAACTGGCCCCCGCCGCCCACGATGACAACATTTCCCGCAACCGCCACCGCCTTGGTGACCATGGTCAGGACGTCCAGGTAGTGCTTGTCATCTAGTTCTTGTTTCGCCGAGGTGGTGGGCGTGGCTGCCTCTTGCACGGAGCGGGACAGCAGGATCTCGACGCCCGTGGGCCCCAGGAAGGGGTCGCCCGCGGAGCCCGCGGTAGCGGAGCGCTCCAGGAAGGCCTTGATGCCCCGCGCGACTCGGCCCCCGGCGGGGCCTTGCTCGAAACGCTGCGCCATCTCCTCCCGAGGCGCTCCCGCCAGTCGCTGCGCCTCCCGGGCCATGGCGTCCCGGTCCAGCAGCTCTGCCCCCAGGAGCCGGGCGACCTCTTCGGCCAGCTCTTCCCGCCCACCTCCTCGCGGACCTCCAACCGTGACTACTGCCAGCGGAAGCCTCCTAGCCGTGCTCATCTCGCTGCCCCTCCTACATCACTGGACATAACCTTGTACACCCGACCGCTGCTCTCAGGGAAGAGTCAAGTGGTGCCTGGCCCCTAGTGGGCCCTGGGGTGGGCCTTCTCGTACTCGCGGCGCACATGCTCGTCCG
>SHYM01000006.1 GCA_009692805.1 Dehalococcoidia bacterium
CGCTGGCTCCTTCTGGGCCCTTCGCTCTCGGGGCAGGGGCCGTGGCGGCTGACCGGGCCATCCTGCTTTGGCTCAACGGCTTCGTGGGGCGGCTGCCCTGGCTGGACCGCGTTTTCGCCCTGATCGTCAACGACTACTTCGTCCCCACGGCGTTGGCCCTGCTGCTGGTTGGGCTCTGGTACTCAGGCCGCAGCGAGGCGCAACGCGAGCGGGGCCAGCGGGCCGTCGCCGACGCAGCCGTGGGCCTGGGTTTCGCCAACCTGGCCCTGGCGGTCTTGAACCACTTCTACTACCGGCCTCGGCCCTTCGTGGAGCACGATCTCCAGCTGCTTTTCTATCAGCCTCCCGATTCCTCCTTCCCAAGCAACCCGGCAGCGGTGGGCTTCGCCTTGGCGGTGGGCGTGGCGCTCAGCCACCGGCGCTTGGGCGGCGTGATGCTGGCCCTGGCCTTCCTGTGGGCCGCAGCGCGGGTCTACGCCGGTGTCAACTTCCCCTCCGACGTCCCGGCTGGGGCCGCCATCGGCGCCCTGTGCCCCCTGTTGGCCCGCGGATTCCTGCGGTTGCTGGAGCCGGCGCCTACGTTGATGCTGAACCTCTGGCGCCGGCTCTACCTGGCCTAGTGGGCGCGCAGTCTAGTTAAGACCCCCTCTCCGCCCCCCGCAGGGTGCGCTGGTCTCTGTCTGGCTATAATCTGTAAGCGCAGTTGTTCCCCACAAAGGAAATCCGTGGACCAGCTACAGGAACACGCCCTGCGGGTGCTGGAGTTCGAGAAGGTGCTGGAGCGCCTGGCCGCCCACACCAGCTTCTCCGTTGGCCGCCAGGAGGCCCTGGCCATCCGCCCGGCCTACGACTTCGAGGAGGCCCAGCCCCGCCAGCAGGAGACGGACGAGGCCCAACGCCTGCTGCAGGAGGCGCCCCGCCTGGCCCTGGGCGGCGCCAGCGACATACGACCCCAGGTCCAACGCGCCTCCATCGAGGGTGTCCTGGAGCCCACCGATTTCCTGGGCATCGTCTCTACCCTGGAGGCGGTCCACTATATTGCCGCCACCTTGGAGCGAGCGCGGGGGCCGCTGCCTTTCTTGCAAGCCCTGGCCCAGGGGCTGGACGAGCTGCGCCCGCTTCAGGAGCAGCTCCGGCGCGCCATCGGCTCGCGCGGGGAGGTGGTGGATGGGGCCAGCCCGGAGCTCCGAGCCGTCCGGGCCGAGCTGCGCGTCACCCAGGAGCGGCTCCAGGGCAAGCTGCAAGCGCTGGTGGGCTCCGACCTGGGCCGCCAGGTCCTCCAGGAGCAACTTATCACCATCCGCAACGACCGCTTCGTGGTGCCCGTCAAGGCCGAGCTCCGGGGGCAACTGAAGGGTCTCATCCACGATGTCTCGGGCAGCGGAGCCACCGTCTTCATCGAGCCCCTAGCCACGGTGGAGCTGGGCAACGCGGTGCGCGAGCTGCAACTGGGCGAGCGCCGCGAGGTGGAGCGCATACTGCGCCGGCTGAGCCGGCTGGTAGGCGAGGCCGCCCCCGCCCTGGAGAGGGACGTGGCGCTGCTCGCGCGCCTGGACGTGGCGCTGGCGAAGGCGCGGCTGGCCCAAGAGCAGCAGGCGACCCGGCCCCTCCTGCTAGACCCGGAGAGCGACCAGGCTGGGGCGCGCCTGTTACACCTCAAGGGCGCGCGCCATCCCTTGTTGAAGGGACGGGCGGTGCCCATCGACATCTGGGTCGGACAGGACTTCCCCGTGCTGGTCATCACCGGCCCCAACACCGGCGGCAAGACGGTAGCTCTGAAGACCCTGGGCCTGTTGGCCCTCATGGCCCAGGCTGGACTCTTCGTGCCCGCGACGGAGGGGAGTCAGGTGCCGGTCTTCACCGGCGTCTACGCCGACATCGGCGACGAACAGAGCATCGAGCAGTCCCTCTCCACCTTCAGCTCCCACATGGGCCACATCGTGGCGATCTTGCAGCAAGCCCCGACCAGCTCCCTGGTGCTGCTCGATGAGCTGGGGGCTGGCACCGATCCCGCCGAGGGCTCGGCCTTGGCCCGGGCGGTCCTTCAGCACCTAATCCAGCGGGGCGTGACCGTCGTGGCCACCACCCACCACAGCGAGCTGAAGGCCTTCGCCCACGAGACTCCTGGTGTCCAGAACGCCAGCGTGGAGTTCGATCCCGAAAGCCTGGCCCCAACCTATATCCTCACCATTGGCCGCCCGGGGCGCAGCAATGCCCTGGCAATCGCCGCCAGGCTAGGGCTGGCTCCTACCCTAATCGAGGCAGCCCGGTCCCTGGTGGGAGCCGAGCAGACCAGGATGGACGGCCTGTTACAGGAGCTCGAGCGGGAGCGGGATGCCCTGGCCCAGGAGCGGCTCCTGGCGGAGGCGGCGCGGGTGGCCGCTGAAGGTCTGCGCGCCCGCCTCCAGCTCGAGGTGCAGGACTTGGCCGCCCGCAAGGACGCCCTGGTGGCCGCCGAACGGGCGCGGCTCTTGGAACAGGTCCGGGCCCTGGAGGAGCACCTCCTGGCCGTCGAACGCGCTCTGGAGCGCGCCGACCGGCAGCAGCTAGCCGAACTGGCGACGCAGTTGAAGGCGGCCCGCCAGGAACTCCAAGAGGCGGCCCCGTGGCAGCCCGCAGCCCCCACCCCCGGCGACGGCGCGGTCCAGCGCCCCCCGCGGCGGGGGGACCTAGTGCACCTGCGAGGCTTCCCACAGGCGGGCGAGGTGCTGGCAGAGTCCCTGGATGGTCAGCTAGAGGTCCAGATCGGCGCCCTGCGTATCAAGGTCGGGCGGGACGAGGTAGCAGCCATCCTCGATGCGCCTCCTCAGAGAGAGGGAGGGGTCTCCCTGGGCGCTGAGCGGAGGCCCGGGGCGGGGCTGGCGCCCGACGCCGAGATCCACCTGCGTGGGCTGCGCGTGGAGGAGGCCCTGGAGCGCCTGGAGAAGCATCTGGACCAGGCCTTCCTGGCGGGCCAGCGCGAGGTGCGGATCGTTCACGGCAAGGGCACAGGCACCATGCGTCAGGCCGTGCGCCAGGTGCTGGCGCGCCACCCCCTGGTGCGCTCCCACCGCACCGCCGAGCTCAACCGAGGCGGCGAGGGCGTAACTGTCGCGGAGCTAGCGCTCTAACCTTCGGGCTTCTTGCCCGGCCCCCAGCGCCACGACGTCGGACGCCACAGGGGCCTTAGCTGACGGCAACTGGACCCTGGGTGGCAGGGATGCCCCGAGCATAGACCAGCCTGAGCTGGGTAGCCAGCAAGCTACCTAACACCAGGGCTACGAAGAGCAGACCGGTGCCACTGAGCAGGATAGGCGCCGTCATCCAGGGCAGGTCCATCAGGACGCCGTTGATGCCGTTGAAGCCGGCCATGGTGCCCTGGACATGCCAGGTGTTGGCGCTCATCACCCGGCCCCGGAGAGCGTCGGGGGCAGCGGCCTGGACTATCGTATGGCTAATAGTCATGAAGGCAGCCGTGGTCGCTCCTATGGCCGCGGCCGCCATGACGGCCTGGGGGATGTTGGAGGCAAAGCCCAGGGCGATGGGACTCAGCCCGCTCAGCAAGCCCAGCCAGAGGAAGAGGCGCCCCCTCATCTTCTGGCCCTCGATCCTGGCCAGCGCCAGGTTCCCCACGATAGACCCGGCCCCCACCCCTATCATCAGATAGGTGGGGCCTTCAAAAAGCTCTTTCCCCGTCTCCATCCCTAGCTGGGCCCGCGAGAAGAAGGGGAATACGGACTCAAAGGCCATCGTCAGGGCGCAGTGCAGCACCGTCAACACCATGACGGATAGAAGCAAGGGGTGAGTGTAGATGTAGCGTACCCCAGCCACCAGGTTCAGCATCACCCCTTGCGCAGGCTCTATGACGCCCCGGGAGACGGTGCCTATGCGCAGCACCTGGCTCCAACCCACGGCGTAGAGGACGGCGCCCACGATGAAGGCCGGCTCCGGGTCTGCGAGAGTGACCACTGGCAAGACCAGCAACGGCCCCACCATGCGCGAGCCCTGCTGCATCAGTTGGTTCAGGGCCACGGCGTTGAGCAGGCGACCGGGCGGCACCAGGTTGGGCAGGAGCGCCTGGCCCATTGGCATCTCGGCCGCCCGAATGGAGCCGTTCAGCACCGCCAGTCCCAGGAGCTGCCACTCGGTGATGCCCCCGCTCAGGGCGAGGAGAGCAAGGAGCAGGTTGTGGGCCGTATTGAGGCCGAAGGTGAGGGCCAGCAGCTTCCGGCGGTCGAAACGGTCAGCCAGAAAGCCCGCCACCGGCGTCACCACCAAGCCGGGCAGCAGGGCCGCCATGGTGACCAGCCCGACCCAGGCGTTGGAATCGGTCAGCCGGTATACCAGGGCGCCCCGCAACACCAGCAACGCCCAGGCGGCCGACTGGCCGCAGAGGGTGGCTACCCACAGCCGCCGATAATCGGGATACGCCAAGGATGAAAAGAGCCCCGGCCTGTCCGAGGCCGTCCCTCTGTTCAGGAGAGAACCCTCGCTTTCTGGCCCCAAGCAGCCGCCTGCAGCACCGTCATCCGGCCTTGTACAGAAATGACATCCTGCCGGTATAGAGGGAGTGCAGAGGGGGTCCTACCCTCTGCCGGGCGGCCAAAGGGGGTGCCCCCCTTTCTCTCCCTTTTATACTACCCCCTTCCTGGCCAGGAAGGGGGTCCGCCGCAGGCGGGTCGAGGGCGTCTTCAGGGGAGAGCTGATCGAAGAAAACGAGACTTTGTGCAAGGCCCCATCATCCCTTGTTTGTCAGACTCCACCCTTTAGCTGACGACCCCTGCCGCTCAACGCGCGGCGCGGCATCCACATCTACCTGGGAGGGCGGCGCCGCCTGGAGCTATCCCTCTGTCCGATAGGGTATACTCGTCCTGAGATGACGCCCAGGGCGCGGTCAACGCCACCCTCTAAAGACTACCGCTGCCGCCGCTGTGGCCACCTATTTCCGGTCTTCTGCGACGCCGCCGGCAACCCCCTCTGCCCGGTATGCGGCAAGCACAAGCCCCTCTGCTGCCTGCGCTGCGAAGCCCCCGATGTGGAGGAGGCCGTCCCCGACGAGCGCTACCTCCTGGGCCAGCCCGGGGCCGCGGGGCTGACCGAGGAGGACTATTACGAGGCGGTTTTGAAGCCTTGAGGCCTCCAGTGCATGGGGGGCGCGTGACGCCCCGCGACGGGTGAGGGGAAATCCTCTGATACCTCAAGGGGCCAGGCACTGCCAGCGAGGCCCCGCCCGCGCTCCAGGCGTAGCCCAGGCGTAAAATGAAAGGCATGAAGAGCCCCAAGCGCGCCCCACTACAGCAGCGTCGCCCCCGGGACGCGCAACCCCTGGCGGCGCGGATGCGCCCCCGCTCCTTCGAGGAGTTCGTGGGGCAGGAGCACCTGATAGCCCCCGGCCGCGTGCTGCGGACGGCGGTGGAGGCTGGCCGGCTCCCCTCCATGATCTTCTGGGGCCCCCCCGGCACCGGTAAGACGACCCTGGCCCGCCTCATCGCCCAGCTCAGCGGCGCCCACTTCTCCGAGCTCAGCGCCGTCGCGGCGGGCGTCGCCGATGTCAGGCGCATCATCGAGGAGGCGCAAGCCCGCTTCGGCCCTGGCGCCCCCGTCCATCAGCTAGCGCTCCCGCTGACGGCGCCGCCCGCCCCCGCCGTAGGCGGGTCGCCCCGCACGGTGCTGCTCATCGACGAGATCCACCGCTTCAACAAGGCCCAGCAAGACGTGATCCTGCCCTCCGTGGAGGACGGCACCATCATCCTCATCGGCGCCACCACCGAGAACCCCTCCTTCGAGGTCATCGCCCCCTTGCTCTCCCGCTGCCGGGTGTACACCCTGAAGCCCTTGACCCCCGAGCTCCTGCGCACCATCGTGGAGCGGGCGCTGGCGGACACGGAGCGCGGCCTTGCAAGACTGCGGGTCACGCTGGAGCCGGAGGCCCTGGACGGGCTGCTCCGCATGGCCGACGGCGATGCCCGGGTGGCCCTCAACGCCCTGGAGCTGGCGGCGGAGACCACCGCGCCTGATCCCCAGGGCCAGCGCCGCGTCGCGCTCCCCACGGTGGAGGGCGTGATGCAGCGCCGGAGCCTGCTCTACGACCGCGCCGGCGACCAGCACTACGACACCATCAGCGCCTTCATCAAGTCGTTACGGGGCTCCGACCCTGACGCCGCCCTGTACTACCTGGCGCGCATGATCGAGGCCGGCGAGGACCCCCTCTTCATCGTCCGCCGCCTGGTGATCCTGGCCGCCGAGGACGTGGGGCTCGCCGATCCCCAGGCCCTGACGGTGGCCACGGCCTGCCAGCAGGCGGTCCACTTCGTGGGCATGCCGGAAGGATTCTTGCCGCTGGCCGAGTGCGTCGTATACCTGGCCACCGCGCCCAAGAGCAACTCCGCCTACGCCGCCTACCAGCGGGCGGCGGCCGACGTCAAGGCCCGTGGACCGCTGCCCATCCCCCTTCACGTGCGCAACGCGCCCACGCCGCTGATGCGAGAGCTGGACTACGGGCAGGGCTACCAGTACGACCACGGCGCCCCGGAGCACTTCGCCGGCCAGAGTCACCTGCCCGAGGCCATCGCCGACCACGTCTACTATGAGCCCTCGGAGGAGGGCGCCGAGCGCGCCTCCGGCGAGCTCCACAAGCGGCGCTGGGCGGGCAAGAAGGGCCGCCCCAAGGGAAGCTAGCCCCTATAAAGAAGCCCTAGGCAGATGAAAAACGGGAGGTGCAGAGGGGGCGTCCGCCTAGGCGGACGCCAGGGGCCCTGGAGTTGTCCCCCAGCTTTGCACTAAGGGCATCCTGCCGGCAGAGGGAGTGCAGAGTCCCGATGCTCGGGATCTGCCGGGGGTCGAAGTCCCGACGCTCGGGATTCTCTCCCTTTCATGGTTCCCCCTTCCTGGCTAGGAAGGGGGCCAGGGGGATGGTTCGTGGAGGGTTCTTAACACCCTGCTAGCCCTCCAGCACCCCGTCGGGATCGGTGTCGGCCAGGGCCGCCAGGTACTCCGGCAGGATGCGCTGGTTGTACATCTCTTCCAACTTGTCCAGCAGGCGGACCGGGTCGGCGTCGGAGACAATAGTGGCGCCCGTCTTCTTGGGGACCAAGGCTACGATCTCCCGTATATGCCCCGTGACGCCCCCGCTCCCTTCCAGCACGCCGATGACCTTGCCCTCGTCGTAGGCGATGGCGAACTCCCCCAGGGTGCCCGTGCGGCCGCCGGCGAAGACCACCACGTCGCTGGAGCGGATGTTCTCGATCTCTCGACCCATTAGCCCCGAGCCGGTGTAGATCATGACGTCGTAGCCCCGGGTGGGGGAGGTGTACTTGACCACGTGCTCCTTGAAGTTCAGGGCGGGGGAGACACCGACCACGAATCCCCCCTCGCTCTTGGCTCCCTTGACAGCCTCGTGGGGGATCCCCGGGCAGGCCCCCGTGATAAGCACGTGGCCGCGGCGGGCGACCTCCTGGCCCAGGCGGTACACCCGCGCCAGCACCTCGGGGTCCAGGCGGCCTCCTGCCGAGCCCATCACACCCACCGTCAGCCGGGGGTAACGCAGTTCGGTGCCGGGGGCGAGGGACGGCATGGGACTAGACAGGCCGAAACCGTAGCAGGCGGATCTCGGGGCTTATCCAATCGAAGGCGGCACTGACCCGCATCCCAATTTTGACCTGCTCGGGCTTGCCGCCCACGATGTTGGCCGTCACGCGAGGCCCTTCGTCCAGGTCAATGAGGGCGAAGACGTAGGGCAGCTCCTCGCGGAAGCCCGGCTGCCCGTTCTGGTAGGTGAGGGTGAAGGAGTGGACGGTGCCCTGGCCGCTGCACCGCAACCACTCCAGATCCGTGGACCAGCACTTAGCGCACAGCGGCCGGGGGTAGAACTGGCGCTGGCCACAGCCCTTGCACTGCTGGACCAGGAGCTCGCCGCGCTGGGCGCCTTTCCAGTAGGTTTTGGAGACCTCGTCCACATAGGGGATCGGTTTGCGGTAGCCGGTGCTCGGGGTTGTCATGATCCCTCCTTATTCATATGCGGGCCACGGAGCAGGTCGCCCCCTCGGCTTCCCTCCGGGCTAGCGAGACTCTATGCTCAGGATGGCGGTGGCGCCGCTGGACAGGGAGCCGCCGGTGCCGTGGCAGAGGGCCACCTTAGCGTCCTTGACCTGGGCTTTGCCCCGCTGTCCCCGGAGCTGCCGCGTGGCCTCGATAACGGTGAAGATGCCCCGCATGCCGGGGTGGTTGGACGAGAGGCCACCACCGTCGGTGTTCAGGGGGAAGGCGCCTCCCGGGGCCGTGCGCTGGCCCTTCACAAAGTCGGCGGCCTCGCCCCGCTTGCAGAAACCCAGCCCCTCCAGGGAGAGCAGCACCGTGATGGTGTAGGAGTCGTAGATCTCCGCCACCTGAATGTCGGCGGGCTTGAGTCCGGCCAGGCGAAAGGCCTTCTCCCCTGAGACCTTCGCGGGTATGGTCAAGAGGTCCGCCATCTGGTTCATGCTGGTGTGGCTCACCGCCTCGCCCACGCCCAGGATGTAGACCGGCTTCTGCTTCAGGTCGCGAGCCCGCTCGGCGGAGGTCATCACCACCGCTCCCCCGCCGTCCGAGATGACGCAGCACTCGAAGAAGCGCAGGGGCGACGAGATAACGCGGGACTTGACCACGTCCTCGATGGTCAGGGGCTCCCGGAACATGGCGTCGGGATTGAGCTGGGCCCACTTACGGGTAGCTACCGAGACCTCGGCCCGTTTCTCCACCGTCCCGCCGAACTCGTGCTCGTAGCGCTGCGCGGCCAGGGCGTAGGAGCCGACCGTGGTGGGGCCGTAAGGCACCTCGAACTGGTCCCAGTAATCGCCCTGGGCGCGGCCGCCAGTGCCGATGGCGGTGAGCTGGCTCCAGGAGGTGCTGCCGTAGGTGATCAGGGCCACGTTGCACAGGCCCGACGCGATGGCCCCCGCGGCGTGGCCCACGTGGGAGACGAAGGACGACCCGCCTATGGAGGTGGAGTCCACGTAGGTGGGACGCAGGCCCAAGAACTCGCACATCGCCACGGTGGGCATCCCTCCCACACCCGAGGTGAAGTAGCCGTCCACATCGTCCTTGGTCAGCCCGGCTTCCTCCAGCGCCGCCTTGGCGCAAAGGGCATGGATCTGGAGAGCGGTGACCGTCGGATCGCGGCGCTTAGGGTACTCATTGACCCCCACGATGGCGCTCTTGCCACTGATCGCTGCCATAGACACCCCCTTTTTCACTAGCCAGTTCCGCGGCAGAATCCTACCACATACTGGAGCCCCATAACGGGGCCCCAAAGGGCCCCACCATGGGGGCGACTAGCCTTGCACATGAAGAGCATCCTGCCGGCAATTGAGGGAGTGCAGAGGGATCCTCCCTCTGCCGGGGGTCGAAGGGGGTGCCCCCCTCTGACCCCCTTCAAACTACCCCCTTCCTGGGTAGAAAGGGGGCCAGGGGGATGGTCGCGGGCATACTCATGGAGGGAGCGTGATCGAGAAAATGCGGTTTTTTATGCAAAGCCGGGGCGACTCTTCAGGCCCTACACCCCTGTGGCGCGTGCTAGAATGGAGTCCGCCAGAAGCGCAGGCCCGGGCAGAATATCAGCAGGCGGCCAGCTTCCCGCTTGGGCTAGGCCCAGGAGGGCCTCTGGCACGAACCAAGCCACCGGCAAGTCGCAAGGGCGAATACTGCATTGGGAGGACGTACTGCATGGTGACGGTACAGCCCCTGCCCACGACAGCGGCGCCAGCCAACGTCCGCACCCTCGCTCACGGCTCCATCACCTGGATAGACATCCAGGAGCCCGACCGGGACGGCCTGGACTACCTGGCCAGCCGCTTCCCTTTTCACGAGCTGGACCTGGACGATGTCCTGAGCAAACGCCAGCGCCCCAAGGTGGACGAATATGACGATTATCTGTTCATCGTCCTCCACTTCCCCGTCTTGGACGCCCGCACCCGCCTCACCGCCCGCAGCCAGGTGTCCATTTTCCTGGGCACCGATTACCTGGTGACCGCCCACAGCGGCAACCTGCGGCCTCTGCTCCAGCTCTTCGAGGAGGCGCGCCGCCAGGAGCAGCTCCGGGAGACCGTCATGGGCCGTTCCTCCAGCTATCTCTTCTATCAGCTCTTGGACCGGCTGGTGGACTACTGTGGCCCCATCATCAACCGGGTCGCCGTCACCACGGACCAAATGCAGGAAGAGCTGCTGAGCCAGAACACCCGCTACGTAGCCCAGGAGATGGTGCGCCTGCGCCGAGAGCTCATCGGCCTGCGCCGCATCATCCGACCCCAGATGGGCCTGATCACCTCCCTGGAGCACCACCGCTATAAGCTGCTGGCCTCGGAGCTGGACGTCTACTTCAGCGACGTGGCAGACCACATCCGGCAGAGCTGGGACGCCCTGGAGGACCTGCGCGAGGTGGTGGAGGGGCTGGACGACACCTTCAACTGGCACACCAACACCCGCACCAACGAGACAGTGAAGGCCCTCACCGCCGTAACAGCTAGCGTCTTGCCCGCCCTGATCCTGTCCCAGGTGTACGCCCAGAACGTACCCCTGCCATTGGGCGACAGCCGCTACGTCTTCTGGGTCATCACGGGCGCCCAGGTGCTGATAACCGGGGGGCTGATCCTGTTGTTCCGCTGGCGTCGCTGGATCTAGGGCACTCACCTTACGATGCCGTTCAAGCGGGTGGCCCCCCTCGTCCTGGAGGTGAACATCCAGCTGGCAGCCGCCTACCGGGACCGCCTCGACCCCGCGTGGGTGGAGCAGGTAGCGCGGGCTGTCCTGGAGACGGAGGGGACAAGCGGGCCCATCGAGGTGGGTATCCTCATCTGTGGGGCCAAGCGGGTCCGGGCGCTAAACCGACGCTACCTGGGACACGATTACGATACCGACGTCATCGCCTTCGCCCTGACGGAGGGCGAGGGGCGATCCCCTCCCGACGGCGTCATCCATCTGGGGGAGGCCATCATCAGCTACCCCCAGGCCCGCAAGCAGGCCGCTCGCTACGGTCATTCGCTCCAGCGCGAGCTGGCGCTGCTTATCGCCCACGGCGTGCTCCACCTTCTTGGCTACGACGACCAGGACCCTCAGCGGGAGCCGCGGATGCGCGCCCGCGAGGCCGCCGTGCTGGAGCGCCTAGGCGAGCTGGCCCGCTGAGATGTGACTTGCCCAAGGGACCGCTGGACGAACGCAGTACAATGGGCCCTGTCCGACGCGGTACGCCGGCGCTAATGCCTCCAGGTCAGCGGCTACATCTAAAGCGGCCCCTCCTCGCGGGCGTGGCCGCCTTCATCCAATCCATCGCCCAATCAGTCGTAGGTTGGTAAGTCAGAATGCCTGAGAGCCTGCTCCCAGAGTTGGGCGGCGAGCCCGCTGCTCCGCCCGGCCTCTCCCCCTTGGGAGAGGCCCATGCCCTCTACCGCAAATACCGGCCTCAGGCCCTGGTCGAGGTGGTGGGCCAGGAGCCCATCATCCGCACCCTTTTGAACGCCCTCGCCAGCGGGCGGGTTGCCCACGCCTACCTGTTCGCCGGCCCTCGGGGGACCGGCAAGACCAGCACCGGCCGTATCCTGGCGAAGGCGCTGAACTGCCTCGCCAACGGTGGCCAGGGCGAGCCCTGCAACGCCTGCGAGAGCTGCCGCGCCATCGCCGAGGGGCGGGCCCTGGACCTGGTGGAGATGGACGCCGCCAGCAACCGCGGCATCGACGAGATCCGGAGGTTGCGCGACCGCGTCAACTTCGCTCCCACTCAAGCCCGCTTCAAAGTCTATATCGTGGATGAGGTCCACATGCTTACCCCGGAGGCCTTCAATGCCCTGCTGAAGACGCTGGAGGAGCCGCCCGGTCACGTGGTCTTCATCCTGGCGACTACGGAGGTGCACAAGGTGCCCGCCACCATCCTGTCCCGCTGTCAGCGCTTCGATTTCAGACGCATCGCCGCCGGGGCGGTGGTGGCCCGTCTCCAGCACATCGCGGCCCAGGAGAACATCGCCGTCGAAGAGGCGGGGCTACACCTCATCGCCAGGGCCGCTACCGGCAGCCTCCGCGATGCCACCAACCTGCTGCAACAGGCAGCCACTTTCTACGGCTGGCAGATTGGCGCCGGCCAGGTGGAGGAGCTGCTGGGGCTGGTACGCGACGAGCGGGTGCTCCGCCTGGCCCAAGCGGCCTTGGCCGCGCGGCTGGCGGAGGGCCTCACCATCATCCAGGGCGTAGCCGAGGACGGGCTGGACCTCAGGCTCTTCCAGCGCCAGCTGCTAGAGCAGTTGCGGCTGCTGCTGCTGCTGAAGTCGGGCGCCGGCGCGGCCGTGGAGCTGTCGGAAGGGGAGCGCAGCGCCCTGGAAGAGCTGGCGCGGGGAGCCAGCCTCCACGATATCCTGGTGGCCATAAGGTATTTTAGCCAGGCCGACCTGCGCCAAGACGCTTACTCCTCCCTGCCCATGGAGCTCGCCCTGGCGGAGATCGCCGCCGCAAAGGAGGTCAGGGAGTCCCGCCCCGCAGGCCCGGCGGCTCGCCCCGCGGCCCCGGCACACCAGTCAGATTCTCCGCGGAGGACGCAGCCGGAGGAGGGCCGCCGGGAGCCCCGCCCCGCGGTGCCCCAGGCGAGTCCCCGCCCGCTCGCCGCCGCTGCGCCCACTCCTCCCACTTCGTCCCCTCCTCCCGCTTCGCCTCGTGAAGCACCGAGCGAGCCGACCCCCGCCAGCCAGTCTAGCCCAGCGACTCCTCGGGAAGCCCCGCCAGCCCCTGGTACGCCCGCACCCACGGGGCTGGCGGCCATCAGCGGGCGCTGGCGGGAGGTGCTGGAGACGGCCAGAGGCCTGAAGCCTAACCTGGACGCCTTGCTGAGGGGCTCCTGCGAGCCCGTCGGCCTCGGCGACGGGGTGCTGACATTGGGCTTCTTTCCCAACCGCCAGTTCCACCGCGACCTGCTAGAAAAGCCAGAGAATCTCAGGGCCCTGGAGCAGGCGGTCTCCCGGGTTACCGGGCTTCAGCTGCGCATAAAGTGCGCCAAGGAGGAGCTTCACCGCGGAGCGGCCCGGCGCGCCCGCACCCACCTCATCGACGCCGCCACTCAAGAGCTGGGCGCCGTCGTGATGGAGGAACCCGAGGGGCCTCCGGGTGAGCGCGACTAAGCGACTTTATACGAAGCCGCATTTTCTCCGATCAGGCTCTCTCTATGAGTATGCCCGCGACCATCCCCCCGGCCCCCTTCCTGGCCAGGAAGGGGGTAGTTTGAAAAGGAGAGAATCCCGAGGGTCGCTCCTTCTGCCGGCAGGATGCCCTTTTAGTGCAGAGCGCGACTAAGGCACAATCTGAAGCCGGCTTCGATGCCGGTCGGGCCGCGCTCTAGCCGTCTCGCCTAGTCCACAACGGGATGACCAACCCTGAGGCAAGGCTGGCGCCCGCGCCAGTGGTTCGTTGACGCCCCCCTGGGCCTGTGCTATAAAGGAGCAGTATTCAGGGCTGGGAGGGGACGCAGCACGGTTAGAGAGCTACGCATCAACGAACGGATTCGCGCCCGCGAGGTGCGGGTCATCGGGGATCAGGGGGAGCAGCTGGGGGTGATGACCATCGCCCAGGCGCTCCAGATCGCGCGTGAGCGCGGGACAGACCTGGTGGAGGTGGCCCCCACGGCTGCTCCGCCCGTGTGTAAGTTCCTGGACTACGGGAGGTTCAAGTTCCAGCAGTCCAAGAAGACCCGCGAGTCCCGCAAGGGCCAGAAGACCAACGCGCTGCGCGAGATTAGGATCCGCCCCAAGATCGACGAGCACGATATCAACTTCAAGCTGCGTACGGCGGTGAAGCTCCTCGGCGAGGGCGACAAGGTAAAGGTCTCGGTCGTCTTCCGCGGCAGGGAGATCACCCATCCCGAGATCGCGAGGGCACTCCTAGAACGGGTCTGGCAGACGATCAAGGAGCAGGCCAGCATCGAGCGACCACCGATGCTGGAGGGGCGCAGCATGAGCGTGATATTCGCACCTGGCAAACACGTCGCGCTCAAGCCTCCGGTGGGCCCGGCGGCGGTCCCCTCCGAGGCTACAGGCGCAGGGAGCGGCGGTGCCTAAACAGAAGCTGAAAAGCCATCAGGGGGCGAAGAAGCGCTTCCGGATCACCCCCACCGGAAAGATCCTCCGCACCAAGGGGATGAAAAGCCACCTGCGGCGCAAGAAGCCCGCGCGGGTGAAGCGCCAGTTCGACGCTATGATCCCCGTGAGCAAGGCCGACGCGCCCCGCCTGAGGCGAGCGCTCCCCTATGGGGCGGGTTGAAATCGGGCCCCTTTTCCGCTAAACTGCCACCGTTTCCAGAGGGCGGGTGAAAAGCTATGACACGTATCAAGGGCGGCTACGCTGGTTCTCGCCGCCACAAAAAGCTCCTAGACCAGACCAAGGGGATGCGCGGCACCAAGAGCAAGGTGTATCGCCGCGCCCACGAGGCCTGGCTCAAGAAAGAAAGCTACGCCTTCCGCCACCGCCGCGAGCGCAAGGGCGACTTCCGCCGCCTGTGGATCGTCCGCATCAACGCCGCGGTGCGCCCCTCCGGAATCTCTTACAGCCGGTTCATGTCCGGCCTCAAGGCGGCCGGCATCGAGCTCGACCGCAAGGTCCTGGCCGACCTGGCGGTGAGGGATAGCGTGGGCTTTAACGTACTCGTGGAGGTCGCCAAGGGCGCCGCAGCTTAACCCCAGCATCAGCGAATTAAAGGAGCGGCCCCTCGACCAAGGGGCCGCTCCTGTTTGTGCCGGTACGCGCATGTCAGGTCCGCGCGAGCTCAGGGAGGGCCAAGCAACCGTGTTCTGTAAGGTATGAGAGCGGGTAGTTGGGCAAGGCCACGCCTGTTACATAGGAGACGTAGCGAAATCGCCTGCTATAATCGGGCTTAAGCACCGGGCGAGTCCAGAGAGGCGGAGCCATCTTTGGCAGTGGTTTAGGGGGTGTCAGCAGCTTGCACAAGGAGTCAGTCAGCATGGCGGGAGTGCAGAGGGCAGGCAGTCCTCTGCCGGGGGTCTAAGGGGGTGTTCCCCCTTTCCCTCCTTTTATACCATCCCCTTCCTGGCCAGGAAGGGGGCCGGGGGGGTGGTGATGGACATACTCATAGAGAGAGCCCGCTGCAGCGAAGAATGGGCGTGAGAAGCACGACATGACGACCGAAGGTACCTCCGCTAACGAGGCGCTCCGCGCCCGCGTCGCCGCCCTTCGCCGCGACGCTACTAAAGAGCTAGCTAGCGCGGGCGGCACAGACCAGCTCGAGGGCTGGCGCGTCAAATACCTCGGTCGCAGGCAAGGCACCCTAACCGCCCTCATGAAGGAGCTCGGCACGCTCGCGCCGGCGGAGCGCCGCGCCCTGGGCGCTGAAGCGAACCCGCTTCGCCTGGAATTGGAGGCGGCCTTCGACGCTCGCAAGCAGGCCATGGAGACCAGGGCCCAGGCGGGCGCCGCCGCGACGAAGCCCCTGGATGTGACCCTGCCCGGGCGGGCGCCGACCCTGGGGAAGCTGCACCCCACCACCCTGGTCCTGCGGGAGATCACCTCCGCCTTCGCCTCCCTGGGCTTTCAGGTCATGGAGGGGCCCGAGGTGGAGTGGGACAGCTACAACTTCGAGGCCCTGAACATCCCCCAGGACCACCCGGCGCGGGACATGTGGGACACCATCTGGATAGACTACACCGATCCCGACAAGTCGGGAGGACGGCCCATGCTGCTGCGGACCCATACCTCGCCCATGCAAATACGGATCATGGAGCGCACCCGCCCACCCATCCGGGCCATCGTGCCGGGCCGCGTCTATCGGTATGAGGCCATGGATGCCACCCACGAGTCCAGCTTCTTCCAGGTGGAGGGGCTGGCCGTGGACGAGCAGCTCACCTTCGCCCACCTGAAAGGCTGCCTCTTCGAGTTCGCCAAGCGGCTCTTCGGACCCCAGCGCCAGGTGCGCTTCCGCTGCGATTACTTCCCCTTCGTGGAGCCAGGAGTAGATCTCTCCATAGACTGCTTCGCCTGCGCCCAGGATGCAGCCAAAAGGCCGGGCTGTCGGGTATGCAAGCAGACGGGATGGATAGAGATCATGGGCGCTGGGATGGTCCACCCCCAGGTCTTGCGCCGGGTGAACATCGACCCCGAGCGCTACGCCGGCTTCGCCTTCGGCCTGGGGGTCGAGCGCATCGCCATGCTGAAGTACGGCATCGAGGACATCCGGCTCTTCTACGCCAACGACCTGCGCTTCTTGCGGCAGTTTTAGCGGACAGCAGGGGGGATGGTCCCGGCGATGGCGAAGAAGGCATCACCACCCCCTCCAGCCGAAGGGCGGCGCGTCGAGGAGTGGGCGCGGCTGCGACAGGCCCTCGAGCTCGCCGCCCATGACCCGGCGCTGCGCGAGCAGATCGCCGGCGCCGAGGCCGTTTCCACCTGGCGCTGCGAGGCCGAAGACCTCGCCTGGGGCATCTCCATCGCCGGGGGCGGAGTCCAGTTCCTGGAGACGCCCTCGGAGCAGGCGCGCATAAGCTTTAGCTTCCGTAGCTGGCGCGACCTGGAGGACGACCTGCTGGGCAGGACCTCCAGCGCGGCCGACCACGAGGTCCAGCGCAGATTCCGGTATCGCGGCAATCATCGGCTCGTGAAGTACTTCGGCCCTCTCTACTATGCCCTCCAGCGGGCCTACCGCGAGCTGGCGAGCGCGGCTGCCACGCCGCCCGCCCCGGATAGCAGGCTTACGGGGCAGGCCACGGACAAAGGGGCGCGGCCAGGGGGTAGGAAGCCATCGCCACCCAGATAACAGTAATCAGCGACACCCACATCCGGCACGCCGACGCCCTGCCGCCGGCCATCCTGGAGGCCGTCCGCGGCGCCGACCTGGTCGTCCACTGCGGCGACTTCACCGGCGAGGCGCTGCCCGAGGAGCTGCGCTCCTTGGCGCGACAGTTCGTCGGCGTTCTGGGCAACTCCGACCTGCCGCCCCTGCGCGACCGCCTGCCGCGCCGCGAGGTGCTGCGGTTGCACGGGTGGGCCATCGGTGTCTGCCACCCCTACTGGGGCGGCTTCCCCGATGGCATCGCCGACGAAATCTTGGGGCGCGACTTTGCCGACCTGCGCCTGGACGTCCTGCTCTTCGGCCACACCCACGACCGGCTGGCGGAGCGCCGCAGTGGGAGTCCAGAGGGGCCTCGCCCCTCTGACGGGGGGGACTGGGGGGTGTCCCCCCAACTCCTGCTGGTGAACCCCGGCCCCGGCTACGCCGACTTCATGTCGCCCGCCTCCTTAGCCCGCCTGCGCGTCTCGCCCGCGGGAATCGAGGCGGAGCTGGTGGTCTTGGGCGAGGGCAGGTGAGGAATGGCGCCGGCGACTGAAGATATCCAGGCTAGCCCCCTCGCCCGGGTGGGGGAGCGGCTGGGCCGCGTGCGGACGCTCCAGTCCCTGACCTACCGGAACTACAGATACCTCTGGGCAGGGGTTATCTGCACCGGCATCACCTTCGGCATGGAGTTTGTGGCCCTAGCGTGGTATGTCTACCAGGCCACCGACTCGCCGCTGCTGGTCGGCGCCCTCCAGGGCGTCCGCATCGCGCCCATGCTCATCTTCGGCCCCCTGGGCGGGGTGCTGGCGGACCGCTTCGACCGCCGCCGCCTGATGATCCTGGCCAATACCATTACCGGCGCCTGCGCCCTGATCCTGGGGCTGCTCCTGGTCACCGGCGAGGCCCGGCTGTGGCACGTGTTCCTGCTCTCGGCCCTCACCGGGGCGGCTTTCGCCTTCGGCATCCCACCCCGCCAGGCGCTGCTGCCCAACCTCGTGGAGCGCCGGCACCTCATGAACGCCGTGGCGCTCCAGATCATGGCCTTCCAGCTCACGGCAGTGGTGGCGCCGGCCATCGCGGGCGTGATGGTGGAGCGCCTCAACACCGGGGCGGTGTTCCTGGTCAACGCCGGACTCTTCGCCCTGGTCGTACTCTTCACCACCAGGGTTAGGCTGCCGGCCCAGCAGCCGGCCCCCACCACAGAGTCGATGTTCGCTCACTTCGGGCAGGGGCTGAGCTACGTCGCCCGCGAGCCGACCATGCGGACGGTGCTCGCGCTCGGCTTCTTCGTCGTGGTTTTCGGGATGCCGGTGACGACCCTGCTGCCGGTCTTCGCCCGCGACCTGTTCCAGGTAGGTTCCAGCGGCCTGGGCTACATGAACTCAGCCTTGGGCCTCGGCGCCTTCATCGCCACCGCCACGGTGGCCTCCCTGGGCAACCTGCCGCGGCGAGGCTGGGTGTTGATCGGCGGCTGCCTGGGGCTGGGCTTGGGGCTCCTCCTTTTTGGGTTCAGTCCGCTGTTGCCCGGTGGCCTGGCGCTGGGCATCATCGCCCTCATGCTGGCGGGGGCCGGCCAGTTCACGTTCGTGGCCACCATGGACGTGATCATCCAGCTCGGGGTCCCGGACCACCTGCGCGGTCGGGTGATGAGCATAGTAAGCTTGACCTTCGGGATGACACCCCTGGGCAATCTGCTAGCGGGGGCCGTAGCCGGCGTGAGCACCGCCTCCATGGCGGCCTGGAGTCTGAGCGCCGTGGTCTTGAGCGCGGGGGCCTACTCCATGGCCTTCGTCAAACGGCTGCGGAGCGTCTGACGAGCATGGGGACTCTCTTTAAAAGTGGCGGGGCTGAGTCCAGACAGGGAACATGGCCCCTTCTCTGGTACGGGGCCTGGGGGATGTCGCCTGCCTCCTTCGCCCGCCTGCGCGTCGGGCCGGAGGGAATTAAGGCGGAGTTGGTGGTCATCTGAGGCGCTGCCATGCAAGACCTCTTTTCACGCCGATACCCGGTTAAGCCGCCACTGACGCGACTCATATACGACGACGTGCCCTTCGACCTTCGCAGGGAATTCCTGCGCATGCTTGCTGAATACTCCCGTCGGGCGCCAATCTTAGTGGACTATGAAAAACTGTACGACAAGCTCTTCAGAATTCCGGAGATAAAGCGAAAGTATGACTTCTTGCAAAGCGTCGCCAACTGGTCCCATGACGGTTTTGACGAATTAGTGAACAGGGTCGAGTGGTTCACGTTCCTGGACTGTGTGCAATCGATCATGCGCCATCTGCATGAAGAGGCCCTAGAGAAGGGACTCGTCTACAAGAAAATACACGCTGCTCTGCGCCACCCGGAGGAGGCCACCGTAGAGGAATTCCCGCGAGATGTGAATTACCTCTTCCAAGACCACGGCCTAGGCTACGAGATCAGGGAACTCCGTGTTGAAAGGGTGGGTAGCACGTTCGTCGACAAGGGCGTCGAAAGAGCACGTGTGCTTCTCCAAGACCCGCGGTTCGCCGGCCCTGACCAGCAGTTCCAGCGGGCGCTGGGCGCCTTCAACACGCGACCCGAGCCGGATTGCGCGAACGCCATCAAGGACGCAGTCGGGGCACTCGAGGGCACGGCTCGAATTGTAACCGGTGACTTGAAATCAACTCTATCCGACATTCTCAAAGCGAACCAAACACTGAAGTCAATGGTCGCCCCACAGCTTTACCCAATTTTCGAAAAAATCTATGCTTACAGGGGAGCCGAGGAAGGTGTTGCACACGGACAAACTCAGTCTCTGGCGCTGTCTGTGGAAGATGCAGAACTCATTATTGGTGTTTGCGCCTCTCTCATCATCTATCTCGCCAAGAAGGCTAGCGCTAGGACTGTTTAGGAGTTTCCATGCGAATACCCCTGAAGTGGCTGGCTGAATATGTGAACGTGACGCTGCCGCCGGAGGCGCTGGCGCGGCGCCTCACCCTGGCCGGGCTCGAGTGCGCCGCCATCGAGTCCTTCCCGCCCGGAAGGAGCGACTGGGAGAACGTCTTCGTGGCCCGCGTCCTGCAAGTGGCGCCCCACCCCAACGCCGACCGCCTGCGGCTGGCGACGGTGGAGTGGGGCGCCGGCGAAGCGGGACGCCTCACCGTGGTCTGCGGCGCCCCCAACGTCGCCGCCGGCCAGAAGATCGCCTTCGCCCGCGCCGGCGCCCGCCTGATAGACGGCCACACCGGCAGGCCCACGGCCCTCAAGGTCGCCCGCATCCGCGGCGTGGAGTCGGCCGGGATGGTCTGCTCCGAGAGGGAGCTGGGGCTGTCGGAGGAGCACGCGGGCATCCTGGTGCTGCCCGACGATGCCCCCGTGGGCGCGCCCCTGGCTGACTACCTGGGAGACACCGTCCTCGACCTGGAGGTGACCGCCAACCGCCCCGACTGCCTCTCGGTCCTGGGCATCGCCCGCGAGGTCGCGGCCCTCACCGGCCAGGCTGTGCGTGAGCCGCCCGCCAGCTATCCCGAAGGGCCGGAGCCCGTGGAGCGCCTGGCCTCAGTCGCCGTCGAGGCGCCCGACCTCTGCCCCCGCTACTGCGGCGCCGTGATAACCGGCGTGAAGGTCGGAGAGTCGCCCGCCTGGCTCCAAGAGCGGTTGAAGGCCGCCGGGATGCGCTCGATCAACAACGTGGTGGACGTGACCAACTACGTGATGCTGGAGTACGGGGAGCCCCTCCACGCCTTCGACCTGGAGCGGCTGCTGGACCGGCGCATCGTGGTGCGGCGGGCGCGCCCCGGCGAGGCCCTGGTGACCATCGACGGCGGGCGGCGTCCCCTGGCGCCCGAGATGCTGGTCATCGCCGACTCGCGGGTGCCGCTGGCGCTGGCCGGTGTGATGGGAGGCGCCGAGAGCGAGGTGACGGAGGCGACAACGGAGCTGTTGCTGGAGGCGGCGAACTTCAACCGTGCCAGCATCCGCCGCACCGCGCGGGCGCTGGCGCTGCGCAGCGAGGCCTCCCTGCGCTTCGAGAAGGGGCTTAGCCCCGAGCTGCCCGGGCCCGCCCTCCGCCGCGCCTGCCGGCTGCTGCACGAGCTCGCTGGGGGCACGGTGGCCAGGGGGACCATCGACATCTACCCCGGCAGAGAGCCGCCGCGCTCCCTGCGGCTGCCGCGCGCCCAGATCGCTCGCATCCTGGGCACGACCATCCCCGACGAGCAGGTGGAGCGCGCCCTGCGCGGCCTGGGTTTCGGCGTGGAGCCCGCGCCGAGCGCAGCCGAAGGGGGTAGGGGTGAGCGTGTAGTCGGCACCGTCGGCTGGGAGGTGGCGGTGCCTTACTGGCGCACCGACATCGACTCCTACTTCGACCTGGTGGAGGAGCTGGCGCGGGTGGTGGGCTACGATGTCCTGCCCACGGCGAGCCTGGCCGGGCCCCTGCCCGCTTATCAGCCCCAACCCATGCTGGAGCTCAAGGAGCGCCTGCGCGACCTCCTGGCCGCCGCCGGCCTCCAGGAGGTGATCACCTACCCCCTGGTGAGCAGAACCATGCTGGCCCAGGGTGCTAGTGGCGGCGAGGGCACGCCGCTGCGGGCCTACAACCCCATGAGCCCCGCCCAGGAGCACCTGCGCACCGACCTGCGGCCCAGCATCCTGGCCACCATCGCCGCCAACGAGGACCGAGGGGAGCGCGGCCAAGCCCTCTTTGAGGTGGGCCGCGTCTATCTGCGCCGGCCTCGCGACCTGCCGGAGGAGCGGGAGACCCTGGTCGCCGCCTTCGCCGGGCCCCGGCAGTCCCGAGAAGCGGGATGGCTGGCGCAGGAGTCCCGACACGTCGGGACCGACTTCTACGACGCCAAGGGCGCCCTAGAGGGGCTGCTGGCGGCGCTGCACTTGGAGGCGTCCTTCGAGCCTGTCCTGAGTCCCGACCCTGTCGGGACCGAGGACCCGCTGCTGCTGCCGGGCCGCAGCGCCCGGGTCAGCGTCGGGGGTGTGCAAGTCGGTATGGTCGGCGAGGTGCGACCGGAGGCGCTGCGCGCCTGCGATATCTCCGCGCCCACGGTGGCGCTCTTCTCGGTCGAGCTGGCGGCGCTGCTCCCGCTCGTCGGCGCGGGCCGCGGCTACACCCCGCTCTCGCGTTATCCGCCCGTGGGCCGCGACATCGCCATCCTGATCGATAAGGACACGCCCTCGGCCCGGGTGGAGGGCATCGTTCGCGCCCAGCCCTTGGTGGCGAGCGTGGCCCCCTTCGACGTCTACCAGGGCGAGGGCATCCCGCCTGGCAAGGTGTCCCTGGCCTACCACATCGTCTACCAGTCGTCCGAGCACTCCCTCAGGGATGAGGAGGTGGAGCGCGCCCAGGCTGGCATCCTGCGGCGGCTGGAGCGGGAGCTGGGGGCGACGCTGCGAGGATGAGCCACACTCCCTCTGCATCTGGTGGAGTCGCTGTATAATGGCGGCGAGAAGATGGACACGAACGAGATCATTTTCCTAGTCGAGGATTCAGCCGAGGGAGGCTATGAAGCCAGGGCCCTCGGCCACTCCATCTATACCCAGGCCGAGTCGCTGGACGAGCTCCGAGCTACCGTCGAGGATGCTGTTCGGTGCCATTTCGAGGAGAAGGAACGGCCCCGGATGATACGCCTTCATCTGGTCAAGGACGAGGTCATCCCCGTTTGAGGCTCCCCCGCGACCTCTCGGGAACGGAATGGGCCTCGTTGCTCCAGCATTATGGCTATGCCACCACCAGGCAAACCGGAAGTCACCTGCGATTGACCTCAAGAGCCAAGGGCAGCGAGCACCACATCAGCATACCCAGCCACAGAGCGTTGAAGGTGGATGCCCCTAAGCAGCATCCTTGCCGATGTTGCCGGCTATCTCGAAATCGACCGCGAGACCCTGGCACAGGCGCTCTTCGAGCGGTAAGCTGCGGCGCTCGCGCTTCGCGGTAGGCAGTGCCGGCCTCCAGTGGCCGGCGCAGTTGCCGCCATGCCGCGGGATTCATGCCGCCGGGGTGCATCCGCCCTCAGCCTCTCGAAAGGCGTCCTCCCTGCCCTTTGCCCCTTGCTCTCGGCGCCCTCGCCGACTATCCTCCACATGTGAGCATGTTTCCTGACCATCGCAAGCGCCGCCGGCCCCAATCCCCACCATGCTGGCCAGACCCCGATTCGTTTTCGCAAAAAAATGTGCTACAGATACAAAGCGCCCGGAACGAATTCACCGGGCCGCCGCCGGAGCGCCCCGCCGACCACCATCCGCCCGGCCATCGCCCCTACAGGGTGCCAACCCATGCCTGACAAGAAGCTGATGCCTTCCTGGCTCTCCTTCGAGGAGGCCCTGGAGCGCCTGCTGGCCTTTTTCGAGCCCCTGGAGCGGGAGGAGCGGCCCCTGCTGGAGACGCTGGGCCAGGCGCTGGCCGAGGACATCGTCGCGCCTCTCGATGTGCCCACTGTCACCAACTCCTCCATGGACGGCTACGCCGTGCATGCCGCCGATACGTCAGCGGCGGGCCGCCAGACGCCCGTAACCCTGCCGGTGGACGGCTACGTAGCGGCGGGCCACGTCTACCCCCGGCCCGTGCCGCAGGGCCACGCCCTCCGGATTATGACGGGCGCGCCCATCCCGCCCGGCGCCGACGCCGTGGTGCCCTTCGAGGATACCGACGAGCTGGAGCAGAAGGGGCAGGGCGCCCAGGCCATTCAGTCCGTGCGTATCTACCGAGAGGCCGCTGCCGGCGCCAACGTCCGCAGGGCGGGCGAGGATGTGCGCCAGGGACAGCTGGTGCTGGCGCGGGGCACCATCATCAAGCCCGCCACCATCGCCGTCCTCGCCTCCCTGGGGCGGAGCACGGCGCCCGTCTTCCGGCGCCCCACCGTCGCTATCCTCTCCACGGGCGACGAAGTGGTGCCGCCAGGGCAGCCCCTGGGCCCCGGCCAGCTCTACGATAGCAACAGCTACGGCCTCGCCTCCCTGGTCGCGCGCTACGGCGGCATACCCCGGCTGCTGGGCATCGCTCGCGACACGGTGGAGGCGGTGGAGGAGAAGCTGGCCGAGGGGATGGAGGCGGACATGGTGCTGACCGCGGCAGGGGTCAGCCGGGGCGACTACGATGTGGTGAAAGACGTGCTTCTGCGCCACGGCGAGATCGATTTCTGGACGGTGCGCATCCGCCCGGGTAAGCCCCTGGCCTTTGGCGCCCTAGTGGGCACGGACCGCCAGGGCCGGCCGCGGCGAGTGCCGCAGATCGGCCTGCCGGGGAACCCCGTGAGCGCCCTGGTGACCTGCGAGCTCTTCGCCCGGCCCGCCATCCTCAAGATGCTGGGCCACACCCAGTTGGCCCGGCCCAGCGTCAGCGCCGTCTTCCACGGCTCGCTGACTAACCCGGACGGCCGCCGGACCTTTGCCCGGGCGATACTGGAACGCCGCGGGGACAGCTACCACGCCACCCTGAGCGGGGGCCAAGGGTCCCACATCCTCTCCGCCCTCGCCCTGGCCAACGCCCTGGTGGTCCTGCCCGAAGAGCGCCTCGCCCTGCGGGACGGCGATTTGGTCCAGGCCATCCCGCTGGACGCCGACATCCCGGGCTGACCCTGTCCGCTGGCGGCCACCGCCTCACGCTGCTAAGATAGGTTGGCTGATTATATCAGCGTGAGGCTGTCGACATTCGCCATGACAGCCGGAGAGTAGGTATCCCATGGCCAAGCTTTCGCCTCCCGAGGTCGAGCCCTCTTTGCCCGTCGCCAAGGAGCTCCCCCTTTACCGCATAGACCGGGAACAGTTCGAGGCCAGCGGCCGGTCCTTCTGGGCCACGGCAAGCGCCCGGTTCTGTAAGTCCTGTCAACGCAAGTACGGGGCTTCGGGCGCCGAGGATGGGCGCTCGCGCGCCAAGCGGCCGGCCAAGGGCGCCAAAGCGCCGGACCCCTTCGCCGTGGTCAAAGACTGCTGTTCCAAGACGGCAGGCTACCTGGACAACGGCCTGCCCATCACCGAGGCGATGTTCCGGATCCTCTTGGCCCACGGGCACAGACCGCTAGACCTAGCTGAGATGCAGGGCCGCTTGGAGTCCTGGGCAGCGACGGCGGAACGGCGGCGCGATCTGTCGCTCCCCACCATCCGGCGCATCCTGGACCACGCCACCTTCTACAACATTAATCGGGTGCCGCCGGAGGCTGCCGAAAGTACCAAACGGGCCTAGGCCCGAGCCGCGGCCTAGGCCGCTTGCCCAAGCCACTGGGGTACGGACTACAAGGTCGGCGCTAGCGCACGCGGAAGTTCAGGACCTGCCCCGTCGCCGGGGCCCAGGCTACTCCAGGGCCGCCCGCGAACCCTCCGCCTCCACCAGCACCTCCTCGCCGGAGGGCAGGTTGAGGGCGTAGCCTCGCAGCCGCAAGGATACCGCCTGGCGGCGCACGAAATCGCGGTAGCCCACCATCTGCACCCGGCCTCTGGCCACCGCCATCAGGCGGGCCTGCTCCTCCGCCATCGCGCCCCCATTTTCGTAAGGGCCCCTACCTTCCCGTAGTTCCATAAAAGCCGACGCCGTTGATGTAAGGCGGATCCGCCGTGATGTGATAGTGATAGACGCCCTCCGGGTAGTCCGTGGTCTTGTGCCAGTGGCCGTGGAATTCGTCTAGGTCGGCGCTGCGCAGCGTCTTGCCGCCCTCTTCGGAACCGTATACGGGGAAGCCATCCAGCAGGAATCCGACCAGCGCATCGCGGCCGTACCTTGATGTTAGGCTCGTCGGCTCGACATGGTAATGATACATTCCCGTCATCTGCGGATGCCCGTTGTAGTGATCGAAGGAGTCTATTTCCTGAGTGAGCAGGCGATTTGGCCCGGCGTACTGGTTAAAAAGCGGGACCCCGTTGATCGCAACGCCAATGGGACCCAAAGGTGTTGGAACTAGGTGGTCGGATTTCTGAGGGTGCAGGGGGAGCCGCAGGACGAGCGATTGCGCTGCAATCTGATTGGGATTCTGCCGAAAGTACACGTTGCCGCCGGTGTATGGTTCGTAGCGGCTGTCGCTCCTGGGGAAATACGGGCTCGGATGGTCCGGGACCCCTGTCGCCCTGATGATCAGGTAATCGCCATCGACCGTGATGGAAAGTAGTGGGGGGAACTTCTGAAAAGGCGCGGGTATCTCGCCTAGCCGAGGAACCGCAGAGGACGTCGGGGGAGGGACCGGACTAGGAGCAGGGTTCGACGTGGGCGTCGGTGTGGCCGTGGGCGTCGGTGTGGCCGTGGGCGTCGGTGTGGGCGTCGGTGTGGGCGTCGGTGTGGCCGTGGGTATAGCTAGGGGCAGAGGTGCGAAGGCAGTGGTTAGAGCCGCGTCCGTCGAGGTTGCTGTCGGGACCTCGGCCGGCGCCGGCGCGGCCTCCTGCGCGCAACTGGCTGACACCAGCAAGAGCACGCCACTAAGAGCGGCGGGCATACGCCGCCGCCAGTTTCTGCCCATGTGATCGATTATAGAGGGCTGCGTAGCGAAATAGTGATGCGACGGCACCGCTTGCGAGGCAAGTGCTCACCTTCCGGAGCGCTACAGTGCAGCGTATACTAAGGCCGCTTTCCAAGGAGGGCTATGCCGCCAGACCGCGTCACCGTCCACGTGCCGGCGACCACCGCCAATCTGGGCTCTGGCTTCGATTGCCTGGGGCTCGCCCTCGACCTGCAGAACACAGTGACGGTGGAGCGGAGCGACCGGCTGCGTATAGAGATCGCGGGCGAGGGGGAGAAGGAGCTGTCCCGCCAGACCGACAACTGGGTCTATCAGGGTATGGCCGCCCTCTGCAAGCGTATCGAGCTGGCGGTGCCTCCGGTGCGGATCATCTGCCACAACCGCATCCCGCTGAGCCGGGGGTTGGGGAGCAGCGCGGCCGCCGCCCTCTCCGGCGTGCTGGCGTCCAACGCTCTTTGCGACGACGCCCTTCCCCAGGGGGAGCTGCTCCTGTTGGCTGCCACCCTGGACGGCCACCCGGACAATGTGGCGCCGGCGCTACTGGGTGGCTGCCAGATCGTGGTGCGAGATGACGAGCAGGGCCTGGTGACCGCCCCCATCCCGGTGCCACCCGAGCTCCGAGCAGTCCTGTTCCTGCCCGATTTCGCCATGCCCACCGCCCAGGCGCGAGCGGTGCTGCCCCTGTTGGTCACCCGCCAGGACGCCGTGTTCAACATCGGGCGTACGGCACTCCTGGTAAGCAGCCTCTTCACGGGCAGGCTGGAGTCGCTGCGCCTGGCGACCCAGGACCGCCTGCACCAACGGCCCCGGGAGGTCCTATTCCCCGCCATGCCCAAGCTCCTTCAGGCTGCCCTGGACGCCGGCGCCTTCGGCGCTTTCCTCTCTGGAGCGGGCTCCTCCATCATCGCCTTCACCGGCAGCGATGGCCAGGCCCAGACGGTCGGCCGGGCCTTGCAGGCGTCCGCCCAGGACAACGCGGTGGCTGGAAGCTGGCGGGTGCTCCTGCCGGCGGCCCGGGGAGCGCAGGTGCTAGCCCAATAGCGCTGGGGACGCTCCCCTTTACCACCCGCGGCCCTACGGCTACAATTAGCCATCGCTAGGCGCCTTCCGCCGTCGCTAGCAGGAGAACGGAGCAAGGGTCCGCCATGGCCCTCATCGTCCAGAAATACGGTGGCACCTCCCTCGCCCATGCCGACAATTTCAAGCATGTGGCGCGCCGGGTGGCAGCCCTCAGGGACCAGGGCCACGACGTGGTCGTGGTGGTCTCCGCGCGGGGCGATACGACCGACGAACTGCTGGGGCTCGCCCTGGAGATCACCCCGGAGCCCGACGAGCGCGAGCTGGATTTGCTCCTCTCCACGGGAGAGATGGTCTCCTGCGCCCTCTTGGCGATGGCCCTCAAGGCGCTGAGCAAAGAGGCGGTGAGCCTCACGGGCCTGCAGGCGGGCATACTCACCGATAAGGCCCACAGCAAGGCGCGCATCACGGGCGTGGACCCAGGGCGGATCCAGCGGGAGCTAAAACGAGGACAGATAGTCATCGTGGCCGGGTTCCAGGGAGTCACCACGGATATGGATGTTACCACCCTGGGCCGCGGCGGCTCCGACACCACGGCGGTGGCCCTGGCAGCCCGGCTCAAGGCCGGGCGGTGCGAGATCTACACCGACGTGGAGGGAGTCTACACCGCCGACCCCCGTATCGTCCCCGAGGCGCGCCGCCTGCAGGACATCGGCTACGAGGAGATGCTGGAGCTGGCCACTTACGGGGCCAAGGTGCTGCATCCCAGGGCCGCGGAACTGGGCCTGCTTTACGATATCCCGATCCTGGTGGCATCCACCTTCGTCGAAGGCCCGGGCACCCTCGTCTGCAAAGGAGTAACCATGGAAGCCGAGAACAAGGTGCGCGGCATCGCCCATGACCTGGATGTCGCCAAGATCACCATGCGCGGCGTCCCCGACCGCCCGGGCATCGCCGCCGCCATCTTCGAGCCTCTGGCCCAGGCCAACATCAGCGTCGACACCATCGTCCAGAACGCTAGCCTGGAGAACGTGACCGACCTCACCTTCACCGTGGCCAAGGGCGACCTCACCAAGGCGATGAAAGTGGTGGACAAGCGGGCCAAGCAGGTGGGATTCAAGCAGGTCCTAGCCGACGGCACCCTCGGCAAGGTGAGCATCGTGGGCACCGGGATGCAGCACACCCCGGGCTACGCCTCCAAGATGTTCCGTGCCCTGTCCGACGCCGGCGTCAATATCCACCTCATCACCACCTCCGAGGTCCGCATCACCTGTATCGTGGACGGGGCCAAGGTGCCCTTGGCGGTGCGGGCCCTCCACGAGGCCTTCGAGCTGGCGAAGCCGCAGTAGGGAGAGGGCACAACCGGGAGACCACAAAGGCCAGATCAGCTCCGTCCCAAGAGCCCGCCGATGGTGAGCCAGTAGTAGATGAGGAACAGCCCCGCCAGCACCAGCAGGGCCGCGCCCGCCCGCTCCAGGTAGGGGATGAGGCGGGTCACGGAGCGGGCGACGGCGCCCTTGAACAGGGCCGCGGCCAGCGAGACCACCGTCAGGATCAGGCCCATCCCCAGGGCATACAGGATGAACTGCCCGACGCCCGCCGCGATGCCCTGGGCCGCTAGGGCGCTACCCACCACCGCCAGGAACACCGGCAGGGTGCAGCTCAGCGACGCCACGCCGTAGGCGAGGCCGTAGAGGAAGAGCGCCCGCCAGCCCCGGCCGCCGGGTATGGGGATGCGGCTGGCGGCCAGGATGCCCAGATAACGCCCCGACAGGCTCCATAGGCCCAGGACGACCATGGCCCCGCCCACGGCCAGGGCTGCCCACGGCACCACCTGTATCAGGCCCCGCCCACCCGCGGCGATGATGGCACCGGCAGCGGCGAACATGGCCACGAAGCCCGCGGTGACCACAAGCCCCATACCCAGGGCCCTCGCCGCCCTGGGCGCCAAGTGGGCCCCTGGCTGGGCCCCTACCCTGTCATCCAACTGAAACGCGACAAAGGCCGGCAGCATGGCGAAGCCGCAGGGGTTCACCGCCGAGACCATGCCCGCGGCGAAGGCGAAGCCGAAGGGCAGCGCCTTCGCCAGCGGCTCCAACCAGGAGCGGCTCCAGCTCACGGCGCGCTCGAACCCCTGGCCGAGGGGTCCGCCGAAGGGCTGGCCCACGGACCAGGCGATGAAGTACGCCAGCCCGCCCATGGCCAGCAGCAAGCCCAGAGCCAGGCCCGCCAGGCGGTAGCGGGGCAGCCCTTTAAAACCCGCTACTGAAGCCTCTGAGCCCTCCAGCACATGCTCTGGCGAAGTATCCGCCATCGAACCAACCCCTCGTCCCATGAGCCACCCACGCCGCTATTGTATGCCAGTGCGATGGGCGGTGAGCAGGGCTGCCCATGCACGCCGCTATAATGCGGGCAATGCAGGAGAGCCCGCCGTACCTTTCCATCGTGGTGCCCGCCTACAACGAGGAGGCGCGGCTGCCGGAGAGCCTGGCCCAGATCGTCGCCTGTCTGCAAAGCAGGCCCTTCGACTGGGAGGTGCTGGTGGCCGACGACGGCAGCAACGACCGCACCGCCGCCATCGTGCAGGAGTGTAGCGCCCGCGAGGGGCGGGTGCGGCTGCTCTCCGGCCCTCATCTGGGAAAGGGCGGCGCTGTCCGGCGCGGGATGCTGGCCGCCAGGGGACGCTACCGCTTCCTGGCCGACGCCGATCTCTCCATGCCCATCGAGCAGGTGGAGCGCTTCCTCCCACCGTGCCTCGACGACTGCGACGTGGCCATCGCCTCTCGGGAGGCGCCAGGGGCGCGGCGCCTCGGCGAGCCCCGGAGACGCCACCTGGTGGGGAGGGCCTTCAACCTGCTAGTCCGGCTCGTGGCCCTCCCGGGCGTCCGCGACAGCCAATGTGGCTTCAAGCTCTTCACCGCGGCGGCCGCCCAGGCGCTCTTCCCACTCCAGCGGCTCCAGGGCTGGGGCTTCGACGTGGAGGTGCTCTACCTGGCCCGCTTGCAGGGCCGGCGGCTGGTGGAGGTGCCCATCGACTGGCACTATCGCAAGGAGAGCAAGGTGCGCCTATTCCCCGACGCCCTGCGCATATTGGGAGAGCTCGTGCTGATCCGCTGGAACCACCTGCGGGGCCGCTATCGGGCGCGGCCTGCGCGCCAGACCTGACAGTGGGCACCCTCTACCTGGTCTCCACCCCCATCGGCAATCTGGAGGACATCACCCAGCGGGCGCTGCGCGTCCTGCGGGAGGCGTCGCTCATTGCCGCCGAGGATACCCGCACCGCCCGCATCCTGCTGTCCGCCTATGGGATCACCACGCCCGTGGTCAGCTATCACGAGCAGGGCGGCCAGCCGCGAGTGGAACCGATACTCCAGCGGCTTCAGGGAGGAGACGTCGCCCTCATCTCCGAGGCGGGGACCCCAGGGATCAGCGACCCGGGCTTCGAGCTGGTGCACGCGACCCTGGCCGCCGGGCATCAGGTGGTGCCGGTCCCCGGCCCCTCGGCCCTGACGGCGGCGCTGGCCGTCGCGGGAGTGCCCCTGGACCAGTTCACCTACGTGGGGTTCCTCCCCCGGCGGCGGGCTCAGCGGCGCCGCCTGCTGGGGGAGCTGGCCGCCTCGCCCCGGACCAGCGTGGCCTTCGAAGCGCCCCACCGCCTCCGCGCCGCCCTGGAGGACATGGCGGAGGCCCTGGGCCTGCGCCCGCTGGCGGTCTGCCGGGAGCTGACCAAGCTCCATGAAGAGGTCTTCCGCGGCACCCCGGAGGAGGCCCTGGCCCATTTCCAGCAGCCGCGAGGAGAGTTCACGCTGGTGTTTGCCGGGGCGCCGGCTGAGGACCGGCGCTCCGCCACGGGCGACTCCGCCGCTCTCCGTCGCCGGCTGGGCGCGCTGCGACGCCAGGGGCTCAGGGCCAGGGAGGCGGTAGGGCAAGTCGCCGTCGAGACGGGCGTCTCACGTCGCCTGGTGTACCAGGAGTGGCTGCGGCTGTCCCCACCCCGGACACCGGCCTAGTACTCCGCGACCATCCCCCTGGCCCCCTTCCTGGCCAGGAAGGGGGTAGTTTGAAGGTGTCAGAAGGGGGACACCCCCTTCGACCCCCGGTAGAGGGAGACCCCTCTGCGCTCCCCCCAGCCTGGGTTGTGGGCGGGTGCCTAGCGGCTGCGATCCAGGACGTAGTCCACCAGCCCGTGGAGGGAGTCCTGGGCCGGGGAGGACGGCAGGCGCCGTAGCTCACGCCGGGCCTCCTCGGCGTAGCCGCGGGCGATGGCATAGGCCTCGTCGATGACGCCGGAGTCGCGGATGCGGGCGACGGCCTCCCGTACCGCCGCCTCGCGGTCGGGCCCCTCGCAGGCGCGGCGGATGGTGGCATCGGCGGGCTCGCGCTCCAGGAGAAGGATCGCCGGCAGGGTCACGGTGCCCTGGAGCAGGTCGTTGCCCACCGGCTTGCCCAGGTCCTCCTCGGTCCCCATGTAGTCGAGGATGTCGTCCACGATCTGGAAAGCCAGGCCCAGGGCGTGGCCGAACCGCCGCAGGGCCAGCACCTCCTCCTCGGGAGCGCCGCTGAGGACTGCTCCCGCCTCCGTGGCCATGGAGAAGAGGGAGGCGGTCTTGCGCTCGATGCGCTGGAGGTAGTGCTGCCGGTCCTGCTTGGCGTCGAAGGCGCTGAAGAGCTCGTTCAGCTCGCCCTTGCACAGGGTCATGACGGTGCGCGCGAAGAGGTGGACGCAGCGCAGGTTGCCGGTGGAGGTGCACAGGTCGGCGGAGTTGGCGAAGAGGTAGTCGCCCAGCAGGATGGCGGTGCTGTCTCCCCAGAGGCTGTGAACGGTGGGGTCGCCCCGCCGCAGGGCGCTCTTGTCCACGGTGTCGTCGTGCACCAGGGTGGCAGTGTGCAGCAGCTCGGCGGCCGCGGCCATGGTCACGACGTGGGTCGTATCGTGGGGGTGGAAGCGGGCTGAAAGCAGGCAGAGCGCTGGCCTTATCTGCTTGCCTCGCTGGCGCAACACATGGTCCAGCATCTGGCCCAGCCAGGGGAAATCCACCTGGGCCAGCTCGCGCAGCCGCTCCAGCACCAGGTCCAGTTCCGCCTCTATGGGGGCATAGATCGCTAGGACGGACATTTGCAGACCCCAGCGGCCACCGCGCCCAGACGGTACACTCCCAGGGCGTTGGCGGTAGTCGTACGCGCCAGCTCCTCCAGGCTTATACCGCGCAGGGCGGCTACCTTGGCTGCTGTCTCGATGAGATAAGCGGGCTCGTTCCTCTGGCCTCGGTGGCCCTGGGGCGCCAACACCGGGGCGTCGGTCTCCAGCACCAGCCCATGAGCGGGGACTGCGCGGGCGACCTCCTGGGTGCGCTCCGCCCCGGGGAAGGTGACGGGCCCCGCCACGGAGATAAGGAAACCCAGGTCGAGGAGGCGGCCGGCTGCCGCGGCATCGCCGCTGAAGCAATGCATCACGCCGAAGGGTGGCGCCTCGCCCAGGGCTCGCCTGGCCCTCGCCCAGGGCTCCAGGAAGCGCAGGCAGTCCTCCAGCGCCTGGCGCTGGTGCACCACCACGGGCAGGTGCAGCTCCGCGGCCAGCTCCAGTTGCAGACGGAAGACCCGCTCTTGCTCTTCCCTGGGCGCCCGGTCCCGATAGAAGTCCAGGCCGATCTCGCCGATGGCCACCACCTTGGGGTGGCGGGCCAGCTCGCCCAGGGCTTGCAGATCGCCCGGCCTCATCTCCCCCGCCTTGTTGGGATGGATGCCCAGGGCGGCGTAGACCTCCGGATAGCGCTCGGCAATATCAAGGGTCAAGGGGGAGCTTCCCAGGTCTTCGGCAGTCGTTATCAGGAGGGCCACGCCAGCCTCGCGGGCGCGCTCCAGCGTCTCGTCCCGGTCGCGGTAAGAGCCGTCGTCCAGGTGGCAGTGGCTATCTACCCACACAAGCTGCCTCGCGTGGCTCACCCTGCGACGGGCTCAGGGCGAACGCTGTACCGGCCTGGCTAGCGACCGACATGGGCTTCCTGCAGGCGCTGGAGCTCCGTCTGGGCCACCTGCTCGTCCAGCTTCTTGAAGAGCGGGGCAGGCTCGCGCAGGGGGTGGCCCGGGATGGGCTCCTGGATGGTCCAGCCGGCCTGGGCGGCGGTGCCCTCCAGCCCCAGGAAGTGATGGAGCCTTTCGGAGCTGAAGGGCAGGAAGGGGCACAGGACAGTCTTCAGGGCGGCGATGACATAGAGGGCGACCCATAGCGTGGTGGCGGTGCGCTGGGGGTCCTCCCGCAGGCTCTTCCAAGGCGCCCGCTCCTCCAGGTAGCGGTTGCCTTCCTGGGCCAGGCTGAAGGCCTCGCGGATCCCCTCGCGGAAACTGGTGTGGGCCAGGGCCTTGTCCACCGCCTG